>JBCCGX010000600.1:0-6342 GCA_039029035.1 Acidobacteriota bacterium
AGGTATTCGAGGGCGTCGGCGGAGAATTCCTTCGACCGGTAGTTGTTGGCTTCGGCGTAGCGCCGCACGAAGTAATCGACCAACAACGGCACGTCCTCCATACGCTCCCGCAGTGGCGGCGAGCGCACCGGGATGACGTTCAGGCGATAGTAGAGATCTTCTCGGAAGTCGCCGTCGGCAATCGCCTGCTCCAGATCTCGATGAGTGGCGGCGACGACGCGAACATCGACCCGGATCGAGGTAGCAGCACCCACCGGCTCGACCTCACCGCTCTGCAGCGCCCGCAGCACCTTGGCCTGGGTGCGCGCCGACATGTCGCCGATCTCGTCGAGGAAGATGGTGCCGCTGTCGGCGGCGACGAACTTGCCCATCTGCTTGCGCATGGCGCCGGTGAAGCTGCCCTTCTCATGACCGAAGAGCTCCGACTCGATCAGTTCGTCGGGGATCGCGGCGCAGTTGACCTGCACGAAGGGGCGATCCTTGCGCGGGCTCTGATTGTGGATCGAGCGTGCGACCAGCTCCTTACCGGTGCCACTCTCGCCGGTGATCAGGACCGTCGCCGGAGTCGGCGCTGCCTTCTCGATGGTGGCGCGCAGGCGCTTGATGGCTGGCGATGCGCCGACCATGTCGTCCGGCTCGTGGCGCAGGACTCGATTCTCGGTCGACAGACGGTGGGCGTTGACCGCGTTGCGCAACGACAGGAGCACCCGCTCGCGCTCCAGCGGCTTCTCGAAGAAGTCGTAGGCGCCGCGCCGGGTGGCGTCGACCGCGGTGTTGAGATCGGCGTGGCCGCTGATCATCAGCACCGGCATCTCGTAGCCGCGCTCGCGCATGGCGGAGAGCACCGCCAGGCCGTCCATCTCCGGCATCTTGATGTCGAGCAGCACCGCGTCGGGGGCGCCCTCGGCCACCTTCACCAAGGCTTCCGGGCCGCTCTTCGCTTCGTCGACCCGATAGCTCTCGTACTCGAGGATCATCCGCAAACTCTCGCGGATCGACGCCTCGTCGTCGACGATCAGCACCGCGGCACGGGTCGCGTCTTTGCTTTTGGACATGTGGCGAAGTGTAGCAGGAAGATGGGCCCACTCTGTGAGCCCATCTTCGACCTGTCACCTGAGGCCTGTCGCCTGAAGTCTGTCGCCTTAGGCCTGTCGTCCAGAGCCCGCCCCTGGATGGGGCGAGCTCGTAGGCTTCGTCCAAATGCCCTATGGCACGCGGATGATGGCGAAGAACGAAGCGACGTCACCGCCGCGCGGGTTGTAGCGACTGACATACAGGCGCAACAGGCCACCGGAATCGACCGCTTCGACTGCCGCTTCGAGCTCTCTGACCGAGCTCATCGCGTCACCGTTGACTTCGGTGATGAAGTCATTGGAACGCACGCCTTTGTCGAACAGCGGGCTCTCGGCGGCAACATTGGTCACCCAGACGCCCTCCACCTCATCGGGGATGCTGTGGGTCGAGCGCAGGGCTCGGGTCAGGGTCTGGACCTCGATGCCCAGCCATTCGATCTGGCCTCCTTCGTCCTCGGGCTCGGCGCGAGCGACTTCGTCGTTACCCGGGCGTTCGCCGAGAACCACCGTCTTCTTGACCTTCTTGCCATTGCGCCACAACTCGAGCTCGACCTCGGCCTCGGGCGGGCGCGACGAGATGTAGTCGATGAGCTCGCGGTTGTTACGGATCTTTCGGCCGTCGGCCGTAAGGATCACGTCGCCGTGCTCGAGGCCTGCATCCTCGGACGGGCTGCCACGCCGCACCTGGGTGATCAGGGCGCCATCCGGCGACTCCAGGCCGAAGGCCTCTGCTTCGTCCCAGTCGAGGTCATCGATGTTGACGCCCAGGTAACCGCGACGCACGCTGCCACTATCGCGCAACTGCGGCAAGATAGACTTCAAGGTGTTGGAGGGCACCGCGAAGCCGATGTTCTCGGCTCCGAAGTTGATCGCTGTGGCGATCCCGACCACCGCACCGGTGAGATCGACCAGCGGCCCGCCGGAGTTGCCGAAGTTGATCGCCGCATCGGTCTGGATGAAGTTCTCCAGCGAGCGGTCGGGGGTGATCGCGATGCTGCGCCCCTTGGCGCTGACCACACCGACGGAGACCGAGTTGGCGAGTTGCAGCGGGCTGCCGATCACCATCACCCAATCGCCGACCCGCAGCTCATCGCTGTCAGCAAAGGGTAGGTAGTCCAACGGCTCGCCAGCGTCGACCTTGAGCAAGGCCAGGTCGGTCGCCGGATCGGTGCCGACAATCTCCGCGTCGTATTGCCGCTGATTGAGATTCACGACCAGGCCCTCAGCCTCGTCGATGACGTGAAAATTCGTCACGATCAGCCCATCAGCTGAGATCACGAAGCCGCTGCCGGACGAGTCCGAGCGCCGGCCCTCCGGCTCCCCTTGCGGCCGCCGCCGGGGGCCGAAGAAGAGCTCGAAAGGATCATTACCTCCGCGGCCGCCGCGCTCGATCTTCTTCGCCTGGATCGAAACCACCGCCGGGGATACCGCCTCGGCGAGGTCGGCGAAGCCGGGCAGCCCCCCTGTCTGCGGCTCGACCGAGACTGCCTTTTTGAACTGACCCGTATCCGCATGGCTTACCGGCGTCAGATTCATGCCTCCGGCGAGCACCATGCCAAAGACCATGGCTCCGCAAACCAATAAGAAGGTAAACGATCCACGGCCGCCTTGATTCTGCATTGACCTCTCCTTGATCACTTAGATTCCTTGTCAGTGCCCCTGTCTTCGGTCCATACGCGGCCTGCTTGAAGCAAGTTTGCTGCCAGGGCAAGTTGCCGAGGGCCAATGGCGTCCTCGTCTGCGTCTGTTACCGGGCTTGCTGAGTGCTAATATAACCCGCTGAGGCCCCCTTCGGATCGTTTCGGCAAGCCGATGCTGGTGGAGAGTTAGGTTGGGTCCAGACCCTGGCCAACGTGCCATTTTGGCACTCTAGTCAAGAGGCTCGCTGAGCGGTCGCTACCGATCGATTTCAGACTCTGAACGACCTTCGGAGGGGGCCACCTCGAAGCGGGTCCGGCGGTTGCGCCACAACCCCAGTTGGTCTATAGTCCGGGAGCCAGCTCTTGGCTGGCATGGATTTCTTGTTGCTTGCCGTCTGGCCGGCCGCGGTGTCGCCGACCCTCGACAGGTTGGTCGGCACCGTCCAGTCGAAACGGCCCAGCCGAGCGGAAAGACCTGTCTCACGGTCCCTTCGGTCGGCAAGGTCGGGTCGCTCGGTACGGCCGCAATAGGTTGGAGAACCGAGTCATCCGGTCAGGTTTTCGTCCTGGCCGTCCCATCGGGTCGAGAGTTCGAGGAGCCTTTACGCCATCATGAGTCAGCCTGCCTTGGATGCGAGCATGGAAGCCGAGTTTGCCTCGGTCGCCGAAAGCTCGGGCTGCGAGCTCGTCCATGTCGATTTTCGGCAGGGCAAGCTGCAGGTTTTCCTCGATCGCCCCCAAGGCGTGACCATCGACGACTGCCAGACCGTGTCCAGGCAGCTTTCCGCGCTGCTCGACGTGTCTGATTTCGGCCAGCGTTCGTACGTGCTGGAAGTCAGCTCGCCAGGGCTGGATCGCCCTCTCTACGGTCCGAAGGATTACGAGCGCTTCTGCGGTCAGTTAGTCCGAGTGACCTTTCACAGCAGGTCCGAGCAAGCCAAAAAGACGATTGTCGGCCGGCTCGAGAGCTACCGCCCAGGACCTGTGAACGGCGAAGCCAAAGTAGACGGCGAGATCTCGGTCGTCGAAGTGCCGTCCGCGGCCATCGGTCGCTCCGGCGGCAAGGCCAAAGCCACGAGCGCGGCCGCAGAAGAGCCCAAACGCTACGAAATCCAGCTCAGCGAGATCGTCAAGGCCCGGCTCGAGATCGAGCTCTAGATCATTCAGGAACCCCCCGATCATGCCACGAGTACGAACCCCCGACATCGACCTGACCCAGGTGCTGCAGCAAGTCGCGCGCGAGAAAGATATCGACATGGAGCGCTGGGTCTCGGCGCTCGAGGACGCTATGGCCTCAGCGGCCAAGAAGCAGCATCGCATCAAGGAGCCGGTGCGCTCGAAGTACGATGTCGAGAGCGGCAAATTCGAAGCGTACATCGTCAAGAAGGTGGTCGAAGAGGTCGAGGATCCGCTGGCCGAATGGAGCCTCGAAGAGGCCCAGGAGACCCGCGCCGAAGCCGAGGTCGGCGACGAGATCCTGCTGCCGATTTCCACCGAAGGTCTCGGTCGCATCGCCGCCCAATCGGCAAAGCAGGTGCTCTACCAGCGCATCCGCGAGGCCGAACGCGAAAAGGTCTATGCCGAGTTCATCGATCGGGTCGGCGAGGTGCTTAACGGCACCGTCAAACGGTTCGAGCGCGGTGACATCATCGTCGACCTCGGGCGGACCGAGGCGATCGTCCCCAAAAGCGAGCAATCGCGCCACGAGCGCTACAGCCAGGGCGAAAGAATCCGTGCGGTGATCGTCGATGTCCACACCCTACCCAAGGGCCCCCAGATCGTCCTCTCGCGCACCGATCCGCGCCTCTTGGTCAAACTCTTCGAGATGGAAGTGCCGGAAATCTATGACGGCACCGTGGTAATCAAGAACGCCGTTCGCGCCCCCGGCGAGCGCGCCAAGGTCGCGGTCCTGAGCCGCGAGCGCGACGTCGATCCGGTCGGCGCCTGCGTCGGTATGAAGGGCTCGCGCGTTCAATCGATCATCCGCGAGCTGCGCGGCGAGAAGATCGACATCATCGAGTACTCCGATGACCTCGTGACCTTCGCCCAGAGTGCTCTGGCACCGGCCAAGATCACCCGCGTCTCGGTGACCCACGCCGGTGCCGTGCCGCACCTCGACGTGATCGTCGAGGACGAGCAGCTCTCCCTGGCGATCGGCCGGCGCGGCCAAAACGTCCGCTTGGCGGCCGAGCTGATCACCGGCAAGATCGACATCAAGAGTGAGAGTGACGTCAAAGGAGAGGTCGCCGACGCCCTGGCGCGGATGCTACAGGACGCGGTCGGCGGCGAGTCGGCGGCCGAGGAAGCGCCCGAGCTACCAGCCGAGGATCAGCCGATCGACTGGGGCACGGTCGAAGGCGTCACCGACGTCATCGCGGTGGCACTGGCGGCGACGGGCTACGAAGCCCACGCGGATCTGGCCGACGCTACCGCCGACGAGTTGGAACAAGTCGAAGGGGTCGATGCCGCGCTGGCAGCGACCATTCTCACCTGGCGCGATAGCCATCAGGCAGCGGCGGAGCCCGAGGCCGAGGCCCCGATCTTTGGCGAGGCTCTCGAGGAGAGCGAGGCCCCGGCGGCACCGGCACTCAACGACGACGAGTTCATGGCAGCCTTGAGCAAGGCGCTCAAGGAAAGCGAGCAGGAACGCGAAGAGGGCGCCCAGGGCGACGGTGAGGGCGGCGCCGACACTCTGGAGATCACCGGCCCCTGAGGGGCCATCGTCTGCCGCAGAATCACGATTAGCCCGACCGAGAGGATCTGACTGAAGCGATGGGAAAGATTCGATTGAAGGACCTGGCCCGCACCATGGGCGTGCCAGAGCAGGACTTGATGTTCAAGATGAAGTCCATCGGCGTTCGTCTCGAAGGAGACGACCCGGAGATCGACAGCGACATCATCCAGGCCATCCTCCAGGGCAAGCGGCTACCGCAGCCGCGCGAGGTGATTCTGCGAGACAGTGCCCAAACACCAACGCCGACACCGCAGCGGCAGCGCAGTCGTCCGTCTGCACCACCGACTCGGCCGCCACGCGGCCGGACGCTGATCCATCGGGTCGAGGATCGCATTCGCGAGATTCCGACCAAGGAGAAGCCGCCCGAGGCTGCGCCGGCAGCGCCCGAGCCCGTCGTCGAGGCTCAGGCGCCAGCCGCGACCACCGAGCCAGCGCCCAAGGCACCGGTGAAAGCGAAGGAAACGGCCAAGCCAGCGGCGAAGCCGAAGCCCAAAGAGGCGCCGGTCACGACGGTGCCCAAATCGGCCAAGGCACGTGCCAGGATTGTCAAAGCGGCGGCCGCCAAGCCGCCTGACATCAAGCCAGTACCACCCAAGAAGCCCAAGCGCGAGCCGGCCGCGGCACCGCCACAGCAGCCCGCGGCCAGACCTGCCGCAGCCAAACCCGCGGCGCCCAAACCGGCTGTGCGGCGTCCCACGCCGCGGCCGCCGGTGCGCCCCGGCAGGCCTTCCCGACTACCGCCCGGGTTGCGCAAGCGCCGCGACCCCCCGATGCGGCGCCGACGTCCGCGCCGCCCAGGCGACTCGGGACCGGCGACACCGAGCGAGCCCGTCGAGCAGCTCAAGCCAGCGTCGGCCCGCGGTCACCGCAGAGCGCAGCGCCGTGAGGAAACACC
>JBCCGX010000601.1:0-6339 GCA_039029035.1 Acidobacteriota bacterium
TCGAACGACCGCAGGAGAACGAGCCATGCTCACCATCCACCCGCTGCTTCGGCTTCTCGCTCTGCTCACCGTTTTCGTCGTGTCGACGGCTTCGATCCCCAAACCACAAGCGAGCGCTCCCGAGCCCGAGCCATCGGTGGCGCCTGCCGAGCCGACCAAGCCCAACGTCGTCGCCCAGGGCCGGGAAGGCAGCTTGAGCGAGCCCGAACCGGAGCCCGAGCCGGCGGTGATCGAGTCACTGGAGATCAAGCTCTCCGGCAGCAAGCTGCACTTCCTGGCCAGCGGTGATCCGGGGGCGCCGACCGTCCTGCTGCTGCATGGCGCGCGATTCTCTGCCCAGACCTGGCGTGACCTCGGAACGCTCGAGCTGCTGTCGCGCCAGGGCTATCGCGCCCTGGCCTTGGACCTACCGGGCTACGGCCAATCCGAGGCGTCGGAGATTCCTCGCGAGCGGGTCTTGGGCTCCCTGTTACCCCTGATTTCTGATCGATCTGTGGTGGTGGTCTCACCTTCGATGAGCGGCAGCTTCAGCTTTCCGCTACTCACCCGGCGATCGTCCCTGGTGGCCGGCTTCGTACCGGTCGCTCCCGCCGCCATCGCTCCCCACCTCGAAGCGGTGCGCAACACCAAAGTGCCAACCCTCATCTTCTGGGGCGAGAACGATCAGGTCATTCCGCTCAAGCAAGGGGAGCAGTTGAATCGGACGCTGCCCAACAGTCGACTGGTCGTTCTCGAAGGAGCCAAGCATCCTTGCTACTTGGATCGACCGCTGGATTTTCATCGCGAGCTGTTGCAATTCCTGCGTAGCCTGAGATTTTGAGTCGTTTTCTTACTTGAATTAGGAAAATTCCTACATTTTTGACGGACCGGGAGGGAATCTCTCCCTGGCAGGGAAATCGACCCGACTCTGGCAAGGATTACGATCGGCTGTCGTGCTGCAGACACCCAACAAAAAGGGACTCCCGGCGGCAGGAAGCAGCTGCAGAACTATCACGGGAGGTTGGCACCGAATTTGAGTACTGGAAGCGCATGCAACCGGCGCATGCATCGGATGCCACACCGAGCCTGATCGAGCTGTGTTCCGAAGATTCGACTCGGTTGCCCTGCCGGGTCGGCCCCTACCGATTGGAAGCCGAGATCGGTTTCGGCAGCATGGGGGCGGTCTTCCGAGCCATCGACGAGCGCCTCGCTCGACGCGTCGCGGTCAAGCACGTCAGCGCGCCCCAGCCAGCTCCGGCAACTGATCAGAGTTTCTGGCGCGAAGCCCGTGCCGTGGCTCGCCTCAGCCATTCGGCGATCGTCCAGATCTTCGATATCGTCGAGGACGAGATCGGCGGCTGGATCGTGATGGAGCTCGTCGAAGGACGGACCTTGGCGAGCCTGCTCGAAGAAGGTCCCTTGAGCGTCATCCGGGCGCTGCGACTCTTCGCCCAGGCGGCCGATGGCCTGGGCGAAGCCCACGACAAAGGGCTGCTGCATCGCGATCTGAAGGCCGAGAATCTGATGGTGACCTCGAGCGGCCACGCCAAGCTCCTCGACTTCGGCCTGGCGCAAAATTTCGATGGCACAGTGAGCGACCCAGAGTCCTCCGAAGGCCTGAAGCCCGAAGCGGGCCTGCTCGCCGGCACGCCGTGCTCGATGTCGCCCGAACAGGCCCTGGGGCTCGAGCTCGACCCGCGCTCCGATCTCTTCGCCTTCGGCGCCCTGCTCTACGAAGCGCTCACCGGTCGCAAGCCTTTTCGTGCCCGGGGACTGGCGGCGACCCTGCATCAGGTCTGCTTCGCTCAGCAGCAACCCGCTCACGAGCTCGATCCTCGTATCCCGGAAGAGCTCTCGCAGCTGATCGACCGGCTGCTACAAAAGGATGCCGAAGAGCGCCCGCGCGACGCTCACGAAGTCGCCCGGGCCCTGCGGCTGATCTTTCCCGGCGGCTTGTCTCGGACCCGGTAAGCGACCCACCAGCGGCTCTCTACACCCATCGGCTTGGACGCCGACAGGTGACGGCCCGTAGGGGTAGGCAGCAACAGCGAGGCTCGATCCGAGCTTGACAATTCTTCGATCCGAGCCCGACAAATCTTCGATGCCATCGAAGGCTTGTCAGCCTTCGAATCGCCCGGCAAGAACGGCGCAACCAGTGACCGAGCGGCTTGACAAGGACGAGTGGCCGTTTTAGTGTATTACTTCTATAACACGCCTGCTTCCGGTGCCTGCCGTTGATCGAAGTCCGCAATCTCCGTAAGACGTATCCCGATGGAACCGTTGCCTTGAGCGGCGTCGACCTGGCGTTTGGTGACGGGATGTTGGGACTCTTGGGGCCTAATGGGGCCGGTAAGACGACCCTGCTGTCGATCCTGACCCTGGCGCAGGAGCCTTCGGTCGGCGAGCGGAGCTACTTTGGCGTCACGGACGCTCCGCGCCATCGGCCGCGCATCCGGCGAATGATCGGTTACTTGCCGCAGGAGTTCTCGCCGGTCGCGACCCTCTCTGGGCTCGAGTACCTGATGATGTGCGGCGAGCTCCGGCGGGTCCCCCTGCGGCGGCGCGACCTGGAGCGCCGCGCCTGGGCACTGCTCGAGGCGGTCGAGCTTACCCATGCGGCCAAGCGGCGGGCCGACACCTACTCCGGAGGCATGGTGCGCCGGCTCGGCCTGGCCCAGGCGTTGATCCACTCGCCGCAATTCATGGTGGTCGACGAGCCGACCGCCGGGCTCGATCCCGAGGAGCGTATCCGGTTTCGCAACCTGATCACCGATCTGGCCGATCGAATCCCCGTCTTGCTGTCAACCCACATCGTAGAAGACATCGAGGCGACGTGCCCTCGGCTCGGCATCATCGCCCGCGGTCGTCTGCTGTTCGACGGCGAGCCCGGGGCGATCATGGAGGCCGGGGCGGGACGCTTCTGGCGCTCGCGAGCCGACAACGAGGTGCCGCCCGAGGCGCTCAAGATCGGCCAGCGGGTCGGGGATGACGGCACGGTGTTCAACGTCCTGACGAGCGACGAAGCGATCCCCGGCGCCGAGCCCCTCGAAGCGAGCCTGGAAGAGGCCTGCGCTGCTTTTCTGCTCGCCGAGGCGGGGCAGACCATGGCGGAGGAGGAGCCGACCGAGCCCACTCCGGCGGCCGAGGAGGCACCGCCATGAGAGGCTTGGCGGCGGTCCTGCGCTACGAGACTCTTCTGCAACTGCGCACCACGCGCTTCCGCCTCGCTGCGGTCCTCTATGGGGTGGTGTGCGCGGTGCCGGCGCTGTTGCTTCTATTGGTGTTTCGCACCCAGGCGAACGAGACCCTCGGGGCGACCAGTTACCTGGTGCACACCCTGGCGGTCCAGCCCTTCCTCACGGTCCTTCTGGCGGCCTTGGTAGCCGGTAATCGATCCAGCGCCGAGGCGCTGTACGACGGCTGGCCGGTTCTCGCCGCGGCATCGACCAGCAACACGGGCTACGTGGTACGCCGCTGGCTGGCCCTGCTCGTGCTGATCGTACCGCTCACGATCTTGCCGCAGCTCACCACCCTGGCGATCAGCTACGCCGCCGGCATCCGGACCTTCGAGCTCTCGGTGTGGATCGGCAGCTGGGTGTTATGGATCCTGCCGCTGGCTCTGGCGATCTCGGCCTACTGGCTGGGGCTGGTGATGATCTGCGGTAGCGAGCTCGGCGCCCTGATGTTGAGCATCCTGGGCATTCCGATCGTTCGCAGCCTGGTCAACGATGCCATGCTGCGCTTGGACGTGCGCATGACCTTCCGGGGGATCGCCGATTGGCTCGGCCTGGAGAATCTCGGCTACTGGTTCCAGGTTACCAGTGCCATCCTGCGCCAGCGCGGCGAGGGCCGGCAGCGCTTCCACCCCGGCTACGCCGCCACGGAAGCGCCGTCCGATCTGATCCAGGTCATCGAGTGGCAGTTGCCCCGGGCGACCCAAGCCGCCGGTGCGGCAGCCCTGATGCTTTGCCTGGCGGTGGCTTTCGCGCGCCGCACGCGGCGCGACCTGAAGCCGCGGCCGGTGCGCCCCAACCATCCGGTGCGGACGTTCTTGGAGATGCTGAACCGTCAGCGCCAGGTCTACGCGCCGGACGGCGGTCTGGGGCGCCGCGAGCACGCCATGATGGCTCTCGGCGTCCTACTCTTCGTAGGCAGCATGCTCTTCGTTCTCGGCCTGCAGCACCACTACCAGGGGCTCGCCGGTCAGCGCTATCAGGCGGAGATGCACGACGACTACGAGCCGTTGCCGAAAAGTCTGGAGACGTTGGCCTGGTCGCTACGATCTCGCCTCGAAGGCCTCGGCCGAGTGCGCACCGAGTTGAGTGGGCAGATGGTCAATCGCGGTACCGAGCTGCACGACCAGCTCGCCTTCACGCTCAATCCCGGCTTACAAGTCGAGGCTTTCGAGGTGCCGGGCCACACGGTCACCACCGAGCGTTCCTGGGATCGCCTGAAAGTCATCCTGGATCCGCCGCTGGCGCCCGGCGAAACGCTCGATCTCGAGAGCCGGCTGAGCGGCGTGCCGCGGAGGATCGACTTCTTCCCCCGCCGTGGCGACTACCCCTTCGTCATGCGCTACGAGAGGCTGCAGGCGACCCACTTGATGAGCCAGATTCAGGACCTGTCGCGTATGCCGGTGGAGCGCGCGGTCACCGCGCGCCGGGTCGGCTTGCGCACGACGGATCTCGCCCCGATGCCGCGTTACACGCCCTGGACTTTGACCCGGCCCGGAGAGGGCGATGGCGATTGGACGAGCGAAGGCAGTGATTTCGGTCGCGAGGTGCCGCGCGAGCTCGTCGCTTCGGAGGTCGAGCTGACGGTCGACGTCGAAGCGCCGAAGGGCCGTTTCCTGGCCGATACCTGTGGTCATTTCAGCCGCGTCAACGGCGCTAGGGTTCACCTGCGGGGTGCTTGTCGCACGGCCCTGAAGGACTACAAAGTGATCGGCGGTCCGCTGGTGGTCACCCGCGAGACGAGCGCGTCGGGGGCGGCGGCGGACCAAGTGACATTTGCTGCTTTGCCGGCGCACCGCGAGCAGGCCGAGACGTACCGCAAGTCACTGGCTCTGGTGGCGGCGCTGTCCGATAAGGCCTGGCCGGGCATGCCGGGGATCGATGGCGTGGTGGCCGTCGAGCTGCCCCCCGAGCCGCACTACAACCTGCGCCGTGGCATGGGGACGTGGGACGAGGTCCGAGCGGAGCTGCAAGGCCAGCTGCTAGTGATTCCCGAGCGTCTCCTGATCAGTCGCCAGCCACCGCAGCCAGAAGACATGGTGGCGCAATTCCTCGGCCGAGATCTGCGCGCCCGGCGCCCGGTTGCCGAAGGACAAGAGACACTTTTCGATGCCTTCTTCCGCGCCTTGATGCTGCGCCGCATGGGCCTGGCCCAGAAAGGGGCCGCGGTCAGCGGCCCAGGCTGGATGCCGGCGGGGCTCAAGAGGGCGATTCTTGCATCGCAACCGTTCCACCGTTTCATCTGGTCCCACCGGCTGCCGGCGGTGCTGGTGGAGGTCGAGAGCCGGGTCGGCAGCGACAACTTCTACTCTGCCATCGAGAGCTTCCTGGCGGCTTCCAGCGGCGAGCCGGGGACGATCCAAGAGCTCTTCCGCCGACTGGAGGAGCGTTCCGGCGTCTCTCTGACACGGATTTATGAGGATCACTTCGAGGGCAACGCCTTACCCATGCTACGCCTGGTCGACGCCCGCTCCGAGCGCTGGGAGGGGCAGTGGCGTGTCGTGGCCACGCTGCGCAACACCGGCACCGGCGAGGCGGTTTGCCCGGTGGTGGTGAAGACCGATGTCTCCGAGCGGGTCATCCGCGTGACGGTCGACTCCGAGTCCGACAGCGCGTTTACGGTATCCGTCACCACCCGCCCCCACACCTTGCTCCTCGACCCGGAAGATACCTGCTACCGCTGGAAGACCCCGGCCAGCCAGGCGCTCGAGCGCATCAACCTCTTGCAGTAGGGAAGCGATCTTCAGCTCATGGGACTTCGTGGCATCGGCGCCCTGCGCACGCGACAGAAAGAGATGGGCTACGCCCTCGATCTGTTGCTCGAGCGGCGGTGGCTGCTGTACATCATCGGCGACGTCTTCTTGCTCTTCAATTGCATGATGTTCGCCATCGGTGCGATGTCGGGCAAGGACTGGCTGGCCAAGCTCTACCCCTTTTTGATCGTCACGCCCAATCTGCTGCTTGGCTTGCCGGCTTTGGCCAGCGTCATCGCCGTCGAGCGGCGCAGCGGCAGCCTCGATCTGGCCCTGGCGGTGCCATCGACCGAGCGTTACTTCGTCCGCCGGGTCCTGCCGGTCTGCGGCTTGATGTTGGTGCAGAACTGGATCCTTCTGCTGCTCGTCGCCAA
>JBCCGX010000602.1:0-6336 GCA_039029035.1 Acidobacteriota bacterium
AGGCTCAGTGCAGCGCTCGGCGGACCGCCTGAGGATCTCGGCGCGATTGATCGATGCGCAGACCGACCGCCACCTATGGGCTGACAGCTTTGACGGAGCGCGGGAGGATATCCTCGATCTGCAAGAGCAAACGGTGATGGGCTTGATCGGCGGATTGGGCCCAGACGGCCGGGCTCGACCTCTACAGCCCACGGCGTTGCCAAGGTCTCCCGTGGCTTACGAGGCCTACTTGCGAGCCTTGTACTTGCTGGGAAAGCCGGCTTCGCCCCGGGGCTTGACTGAGGCCGTGCGAGAGCTCGAGCGGGCAATCGCGGAGGAGGACGACGCCGCGGTCATCCACCTGGCCTTGGCCGAAGCCTTCCTCGCCCAGGCGGAAGGCGATCTGAAGCCACCGAAGCAAGCTTTTGCCCAGCTACGTCTCGCCGCCGAGCGCGGCCTCGAGCTGGACCCGAGCAGTGCCCGTGCCCGGGCGCTACTGGCGATGGCCGACACCCTGCACGAGTGGGATTTCGCCGCCGCAGCCCGGCGCTTCGAGGAAGCTATTGCTCTCGATCCCGAAGACATCCTGGCGCGCGATGGCTATAGCCGTTTGCTGACCGTGACCGGTCGGTTCGAAGAGGCGCTTGATCAGCAGCGGATTCTGCGCGAGCTCAACCCGCTGATCTACCATCAACCTTACCTGGCCTACATCTACAACATGGCTCGCCAGCACGACTTGGCGCTGCAAGAGCTGCAGCGCCAGATCGCCTTGGAGCCCCGCTCACCACGGCTTCACGCTCACCTCGCTTCGACCTACCGTTGGCTCAGTCGTCCAGCCGAGGCTATCGGGCCCCTGGTCAGACAGTTGCAGCTGGCTGGTGCGTCGCCGGCCAGTGTTGCCGGTATTCGCGCGGCCTTCGATCGCGGCCAGGTCGCCGAGGTCGGCCGCTTCCTGGAAGACCACTACGCCGGTTTGGAGCAGAGCGGCTACCGGATCGCGGCCATATCCCGAGCCGAGGCGTCGACCCTCGCCGGCAATCTCGACGCGGCACTCCGGCACATCGAAAGAGCCGTTGAGGAGCGCGAGCCGCGCCTGCTGAACCTGATCCATAGCCCGGACTATGACGTCCTGCGACAAGACCCCGGATTCCAGGCGGTACTCCGCCGGATCAACGGCTAACAGGCTTCTGAGAGGCTAGTTGTCCAGGCCGCGAGTCTCCATCGAGGCGCGCTGGTGGTAGAGATTCTGGATCGTCTCGCGTAGGCGGGGGTGCTGGGTGGAGATCTGGTCGAACTTTTCTTTGTCGAGCTCCAGCAGCTCACATTCCAAGGCAGCAGTGACGGTGGAGAGGCGGTGGCTGACGGTCAGCACCGAACCCTCGCCGAAGAACTGGCCTTCGTGCAGCACGGCGGTCTGCTGGCAGCGTCCGGTGCCGGTGCGGCGATAGACCCGGGCCTTGCCGGAGGAGAGGATGAACATGCTCTCACCGGGCTCGTCCTCGGCGTAGATGATCGCGCCCGGCTTCTTGATCAGCAGGCGCAGACCGCCGATCAGGGCTGCCAGCTCTTCGCGGTCGAAGCCGGCGAGGAGCGGCGACCAGTGGAAATCGCGCCGCGCGTCTACTGCGTCCTCGAACCAGTCGGCCCGCAGCTCGGACGTGGCCTCCGGCGGTTGTAGTGTGGCGGAGTCCGACAGCTCCAGCAGACCCTCTTCGAAGCTCTCTTGCAGCCGCGGTGAGCGGAAGGCCGGCGCGTCTTCTTCGCGCTGTTGCAACAGAGACGCCATCTGCAGGTCGACACCCGAGCGGGTCGGATCGATCCGTTGGATCTTCTTCAACACCGCGATCGCTTTGGCGACGAAGCCTTCGGTGATGAACTCATCGACCAGCTCTTCGAGGATGCGAATCGCCTTCGCCGGCTGGCCGGCTTTGGCCCAGACATCCGCCAGCTGTTGGCGCAGGTGAACGCTCTGCGCGTTCTTCTGCAACTCCAACTGCAGCAAGTGGATTGCGCGTGGGTAGTTCTTGCGCGCGATCAAGGTGTTTACGTCCCGGTCGCTCTGTAGCCAGTTCAGCATGCCGCCATCCTCGTTCTCTTGGTCGTTGTCTTTGCAGCCCGTCATAGGTTCATGCGCAGAAATCGACCGATCTGCATCATTTACGAGCTAGTCGGGCCACCGCCACGACTGCAGGCAGGGCGTGCACTGGCCAAGACTCGGAACGTCAGTCCTGGGCGCGAGTTTGTCGCCACTCGCGAGCGAGCAAGCCGTAGAACAAGGAATCCTGGACCTCGCCGGCGACCTGCCAGCGCTCGCGCAAATAGCCCTCGCGCTGGAAGCCGAAGCGCTCGAGAGTGCGGATCGATGGCGAATTGCGCGGGTCGACGTCCGCTTCGATACGGCGCAGGCCGAGATCTTCGAAGGCGTAGTGGAAGAGAGTCGTGAGCGCTTCGCTGATATAGCCGCCGCCCCAATAGTCCCGGTGCAGCGCGAATCCGATCTCGGCTCGGAGGTTGTCCGCGTCGACATCCGCCAGGGTGCAGGTACCGATGACCCGATCGCTCTCGTTCAGAGCGACACCCCATTGAAAGAGGTTGCGGCGGCGAAAGTAATCGTGAATTTCGTCCAGCAGCTTGGCTGCGGCCTCCTGGCTCTCGTACACCGGTGAGCTCCAATAACGCGCCACGTCGCTGTTGGAGAAAATGTCGAACAGAGCCGGCACATCGTCTTCGGTCAGCCAGCGCAAGCGGACCCGCTCGGCGGTGAGGGTCGGGAGATGGTCACCTTCAATCATGGACGCTCAGTTTATCTCCTATTGCGCGGGGCCGGATCCGGAGACCGGCTCTTCGACTCGTTGGCCTGGCCGAGCCAGATCCTGGCCTCCAGGCTGCCTCTTCGGGCGCCTCGAATCCCTTTCCGGGGTGGTGGCCGACGGCCGGCGGACATGAAGATAGCCCGGCCACCGGTTGGCTGACCGCGATCAGACGCCGGGCGACCCCGGCGACCCATCGGCCGACCGGCAACTGCCACGAGACCGCCTCGGCTACGGCTAGGCCGGCCGCCGAGAGACATCGGCCGGCTCGCGCCACGCGGTGGCCGCGTGCGGCGGTACCTCAGGTCGGCTGGCGCTGCAGGCGCGGAAACGTAGCCCCCTTCTGATGTGCCTGGCACCGTCGGTTCTGGCAAGACTGCTGTGCTTCTGATGTGCCTGGCACCGTCGGTTCTGCCCCTTCTGATGTGCCTGGCACCGTCGGCTCTGGCAAGACCCCCCTTCTGATGTGCCTGGCACCGTCGGTTCTGGCAAGACTGCGCTTCTGGTGTGCCTGGCACCGTCGGTTCTGGTAAGACCTCCCTTCTGATGTGCCTGGCACCGTCGGTTCTGGCAAGACTGCGCTCCGGCTCGAGCGACGCCGAAGGCAAGACATCGGTCCCGTTACAGGGACTTTTGCGTCCGACTGTCAAATCGGTTGGACGTTTTCCGTCTTAAGGCCCACGAAGGCCGGCATTGTGTTCTGCCGGCGCTCGCAGCCAGGCAATTCCTGCCTGGCCGGCGCCGCCACGGCCGGCTCGGGAGACAAGATGGGTCGACCCTTGAGGCATATTCCGGAAAACAAGGATGGCGTGCTGGTTGAAGTCACCGGTCGGGTGATCGGCGCCCGTGCTCTCCTCCTACCGACGCCCAGTCCCAGTCGGTTCAACGAGATCGTCGTCGGCTTGCTCGGCCGCGCCATGGAAGTTTCGCCGGTCGAGCTGTGTGGCTGTGTCGTCATGGCCAACCACTGGCACGTTCTTCTCGCAGTGCGAGACCAGCAGCAGTTGAGCCGCTTCATGCACCACTTCGCCGGCAACGCATCGAAGACCGTCGGCAACCTGCGTGGCTGGAAGGGGACCCTGTGGCAGCGGCGCTACGACGGCATCGTCGTCTCGGACGAGCCGGAAGCACAATGGAATCGTCTGCGCTATCTGCTCAGTCACGGCGTCAAGGAGGGCCTAGTGGAGTCGCCGCTCGAATGGCCCGGCGTGCACACCGCCGGTCCGCTGGTACGCGGTGAGAAGCTGAAGGGTGTTTGGTTCAACAAGACCAAGGAGTACGCCGCGAAGCGCAGCGGCCAGGTTTACGGTGCCTACGACTTCGCCACCCGGTACAGCATTGCCTTGGCTCCTCTGCCGGCCTTTCGCCACCTCGAACCGGAGGAGTATCGAGATCGCATCGCTCAGATGCTCGTGGAGATTCAGAGGGAAGGCGAGGCGAAACGCCAGGGCGACTCCGTGGCCGGGGTAGAGAAGATCCTTAGCCAGAACCCCCATGAGCCACCGACGAGGCAACCGAAGACCTCACCCCGGCCGAGATTCCACGTCGCGTCGAAGGAGGCGCGGGAGGAATTGCTGGAAGAGTACTTCGCCTTCGCCACCCAGTACAAGATCGCGTCGGCAGCCCTGCGCCTGCGGCGCAAAACCGAGGCGATTGGCTGGTTTCCGGAAGGCAGCTACCCGCCGGCTTCGCCTTTCGTCGGCCCGCCGCCTCCACCTCGTCCGCCAGCTCCGCCGACACGGCGGCTGACCCTCCAAAGGGGCGGTGTGATCGATCGGGGCGAGCTGCCGGTGGTGGAGATTCCGGCGGCGCGGGCTGCCCTAGCGCAGGCAAGAGACGGCTCGCGGGCTCGTGGCCGGCCGGACTGAGGCGGGCCGGGTCGGTGGTTCGAGATGGCCGATACTCGCGGCGGGTGGTGGAGTATGTCGTTTGGCGGCGCAATTCGGCAGGAAGAGCTTGAAATTCGGGCAATGTGCCGGATTCCAAGCTGCCGTGACGTCTCTTGACCCGCTGCGGAGAGTTGTCGAGACTGGTTTTACGGGTAGATCGAGAGAAAGCGGTGCTGGGACGGTCTCTGCGATGCTGTAAGTTGTTGATTTATTGTCAGTTCTACGCGCCTGGCACATCAAGGCGAGGTTTGCCCAGCTACGTGGTTTCATCGGCGCCGGTGCCAAAGCCAAGCTCAATTGTCGGCTCATAGAGAGAACGGCCTTTCGTCTTGGCGGCGAAGCCGTCGAGTTGAGGCGTTTATTCCTGACGGAAGGGCTCTACAGCCGGAATATCCAGAAGATTCTCGAACTTCGGCTGGCTCAGATTCCTGGTGGTGACCCTGAGCTAAGAAGGCTGATAGGACGGGTGATCCGAGAGCTTGGATATGGTGCTCGTGACTCACTAGGATCCGTTCGGCTGGTCGCCAGCCGCGCGCTCGATATGATTTGGGCCGTTGAGCTTGATGGAGGCGAGATACCTGAAGCGTGGAAGCAGGAATGGAAGTTCGCGGGAAGACTGGGGGCATATGATCTGAAGAACTTCGACCGGTTTCCTCGTGGCGATCCGGGCCGCCAGTGCAAGCTTCTCTGTGAGATTGTCGGCGGCATTAACGGAAGGCTACCGGTAGTGGCGAAGCATCTAACGCGACCGTCGTACGTCCTCTTCGAACTCGTAAAGGGGTCTGGTGACCTCGGGCAGCACCTTAAGGGAGAGGTAACCTTGTCCTACGCAGCGGCAATCGGCTACGGAGCTTCCCCGGGGAAGTGGAAGCGGAGGCTGAGTCCGTCATCCACATCAGCTTCTTCGACCCTCCGACTCTTCAGAAGCCCCAGATAGTACGCAGTTCCTAGAGACTACGTTCTGTATCCGCCTCTTGACGAAAAAACTGGCAACGATCTCGTCTTCTCGTCAACCAATCGTCTCAAGCGACGGTCGCCGATATGACACAGCACAGACTAGGCTAGGCTAGGACCTTGGAAGGGTTACAATCATTGCGCCCCAAGGCACGACCGGCCGCCGATTCATTTGTCTGAGTGCGTAGATCTTCGATTGAAGAGGATTAGCCGATCCGTCGACTTGGCGACCGTAGGACATCGCCTACCTCACCCTAGGCTCGAGGGGGTACTCACGGGGCAGCACTGAGCAGCCCTCAACAACGGTCGACCACCATCGCCATCGCCAAAACGAAATCCGCACCCTCTCAACCGGCAAGGCTACCGAGACGGCGAGCTGCCTGTCGGCTCATGGGCGCCTTACTAGCCGCAGGGAACGGAACGCCAGACCGAGCTGCCGTCGATCCTCGGCTGTGGCTGAGGCGTCGGGCAGCTCGAGGCGGAGGCGATGGAGCCGATTCGACTGTAGCCGCCCGGCGGCGATCTCGAGGCGCTGGGTAACGGGCTCGAAGCCGTCGAAGACGAGGTCGGCGAGAGGCTGATCGTCGAGAAAGACCTCCACGCGCTGGCGACCGAGGGTGCCCGCCGTGAGCTCGAAGGCGTGCGGGCCTTCGCCGAGGCCGACGGTGGGGTAGATGAGGGTCGCCCACGGACCATCGGTCCAG
>JBCCGX010000603.1:0-6328 GCA_039029035.1 Acidobacteriota bacterium
CGATTTTCTTGCGCGTCGGTGTCGCAAAGTTTCGCTCTTCTTCGCTGGTCCCGATGAACCGTCCAATCCACCTGAGGAGAAGTCATGGACCTGCGACGCGATGCCGACTCCAAGTCGATCCCCCCTGCCGCCACTCGCCGCCCGCGCCCCGGCCGACTCACAGCCTGCGGGCTGAGCGCCGCCCTGCTAGCACTGTGGACCCTGCCCCTTGTCGCCACCGTCGAGGTGCTGCCACCAATCGAAGAGACCCCGCCCACGACCCAGGATCTCAACGGTGTCGCGGTAGCGCCCAATGGCGACTACGTCATTGTGGGCGACGGACCGACGGTGCTGCATCGCGCTGCCGACGGCAAGGGCAATCCGATCTGGACCTCCCTCGACGCCTGGGCGGCAGGCTTCTTCAGCGCAGAGATTTTCACCGTCCAGCGGTCGCCGGTCGTCTACCCGGCCGGCGATGCCTGGGTGATCGGTGGCCGAGAGACCCTGGTCGAGAGCGATTTTTCCGAGACCCTGGTAGTCGATCAGCGACCCGGTTCCGGCGCCCTCTTCACTCCCGTTTTGGCGACCGAGGATGTGATTTGGTACGGCGTCCCTGATCTCGGCATCGCCCCCAGTTTTCTGCACCGTTACGATCGCCTCACCCAAACCGCGCCGGGCATCGCCTTTACTCTCGGCGCGGTGCTGGCGATGTGCGAGCTGGAGAACGGTAACCTGCGCTATGTCACCACCGCTGGCGATATCGAGGAGGTCGACGAGTTTCTGCAGGTCACCTCGATCTACGACCAGGACGACGGCAATCCCCTGGAGCTCAACGCCGCCTCCTTCTCTGGGGACTGCGAGGTCATCGCCGCCGGCGATGCCACCTCGCTGTCGCGCGTCTACGCCGGTTTCATCGAGGCGATCCCGCCACCGTCGTGGCAGCTGGACGGTCCGGCCGGCTCGCCATGGCGCTTTGTCGATCGCCCTGGCGAGCCGATCGTCACCGCTCCCTGTTTCCTCAAACCCCGCGAACAAGCCAGCGTAGAGGCTCTCTACACCGTGGTGCTGCGCTGCGAGGATGCCACCATCGAAACCGGTGACGATGCGACCATGTCGGCTTTCGCCGATCTCATCGAGTCGAGGATCGCGAAAGTCAGCAGCTTCAATCGCGACGAGAAGTGCATGCGTGCCGGCGCCCAGGCGCCGGAGGTTCAGCAGCGTCTGGGCGGTGGCCTGATGCTGCCCAACACCGCTGACTTCGAGATGCTGACGGTCGGCATCAACGGTCGCGTCCAGCGGCTGCGAGGGTCACGAGCGCTCTTCTTCGATACCTTCGAGACCGGTGACCTGTCGCAGTGGCCGGTGATGGTTCCTTGAGATCGTGGCGCTGGCCGCGCAAAGGGCTGAAACAGGCTGAGGATCCTGAGGTTGCAGAGGTTTCTAACCCCCGATCGCAAATCGAGTCGTCGCAGCGCGCGGGCCTCTCCGTGTCACCTGATTTGCGCCTAAGGGTTTACAATCTCAGGATCCTCAGGAACCTCAGGCTTTGGCCGGTTTTTGGCCAGAACAACCGGAGTTATCGCTCAATATCGCTTGCGACGACCCCAAGACATCCTCAGGATCCTCAGGCCCTGCCTCGCAGTGGGGTTTTTCGGCCGGGCCGAAAGTGTCCGATATTGGGAAGGGGCCCGAGTTAAACACCCTTGGATCGCCCAAAAACGTGACTTTAACCCGTTGGCACGCGTTCGACGGGCTCGAAACGTGTGCCAACTGAGTAGGTGAGCGTTCCGTCGCTCGAAATCCGGCCCAACTCGGGCAGGTCGTGTGGATTGTGGGCAGTCAGTGGACCCACGGCCACGAAGGCGGGAGCTCGGTCAGTCAAGAGGCGGCTCGCCAGCGATTCGACGTGAGTGTGACCGGCCCAAAGATGCAGCTGGGCGAGAAGTGAGCACCTCGACTCTTCGTAGGGTTTGCTCCTGGCGCTCAATCCGAAGGATCGTGCTGACCGTCCAGCAGGCGCACGAAGTGCTCGACAAAGAACATCTTGCGCGGCGCGAACAGCGCCTGGTCCTCGGCGCGCCACAGCACCGGCCGCATCTGCGACGCCACTTGCAGCGAGACCAGCACCAGGAGGAAAGCCCAAGCGACCTGAGGTCTGGACTCACCGCGGGCACGGAAGGCGGCGGTGAGCAGCTTGAAACCGAAGTGGACGGCGATGATCCACACAAAGAAGTGCAGCAACGTGACGAAAGCCAGCGACGCGCTCGACACCGAGAACAGCCAGGCCACCGGCAGCAGCGCGATGAGCAACAGGCCGAGCATGCCGGCGAGGCCGGTCAGGGTCGCGGCCAGCCAGCGACCCGAGACGTCGACCCCGGCGACCGAGCTCAGCACATAGAGACTCGGGGCGCACATGAGGAGGCTGACCAGGATGATCAGGGGCACCTTGAAGGCCGTGACGAGAATCTGGTCGCCGCCCTGGAAGAAGCCAGCCGCCGCGCCGTAGGCGGCGAAACAGAGCAGCGCACCAATGGCCAGGTAGGGTAGGGATGAGGGCCCCTCGTCGCGCCCGCGGCGGAAGATCGCTTCCGGATTGCGCAGCAGCTCGTCCAGCGCGCCGAGGGGGCTGCGCGGAGGTGCTTGGGGCGGCGACACTTCGGTGCCGCACTCGTCGTTCAGCTGGGCTTCGTCCATCTCAGCGACCTCCTTCCGTACCCGTGGGGGCGGTCGGTTCGGATCTGTTGGCAAAGAGTAGGTGGGGCACAATGTCCCGGGCGATGAATTCGTAGACGTTCCCGTCGAGCGCGGCGGCGCGCAGGAAAGCCGACGGGAAGTAGATGCTGCCGACGAAAGGTCGCAGCGCCCAGGCCACTTCGCCGCCGACCAGGGCGAAGCTCAGCACCCAGGCGGCGAAGATCTTCCGGGCCTGGCGCCGGCTGCCGGCCCTGCCGGCGCCGTGTTCGGCGGCGAGGCGCTCGAGGCTCTGCCACAAGACCGACATACCGGCCAGGCCAGCGCCGGCGACCATCACCGTGTGGAACAGGTAGAGCAGGTTGTGCGTCGTCCGCGCCGCGGGCGAAGGCGGCGCCACCGTCACCGCGAACAACCAGGCCACGGGCACCAGCGACGCCAGCACCACTGCCGCCACGGCGAGGGCCAGAAAGGTCAGCACCGCAACCTGGGCGAAGCGCACCCGCAGGCCGAGCAGCACCGCCAACATCCAGTTGAACAACAAGGTGATCGCGGCGGTAACGAGCAGCACCAGCGGCAGCTTGAAAGCCGCGTAGCCGATCTGCGGTCCGCCGCGCCACGACCCCAGCGCCGCACCGTAGAGACTCGCCCCAGCCGCCATCACCAGCACCGCCGCCGTCAGCTTGTGCCGCAGAGCAACCCCACGAGCCAGCTCGTCGAGCAAGGCCCCCCGCGAGCGGAGGCCGATCAGGTCAGGGATCGCGCCGGGCATGAGGCCCATAAGCTACGGTCGAGGCGAGACGGTGGTAGGGCGGTGGTGTGGCAGAACTGAGGGCAAACAGGGCGAGATTGTGGCGGGTGGGATGGCGAAGTCGTTTTTGGGCGGGTGGCGATTCGGTCGTTGGCCACCCAACCGGAGAAGCCGTTTCCTAGAGGGCACCGGTGGTGGAGCCACTACGGCGGCGATCTGGTGGTGCCATTACGGTGAGCACCGACTGGCGCCATTACGGTGAACATCGACTGGCGCCATTACGGTGAACATCGACTGGCGCCATTACGGTGAACATCGACTGGCGCCCCTACGGTGAACATCACCTGGCGCCATTGCGGTGAACATCACCTGGCGCCATTGCAGTGACGGCCTTGTGGCTCCATATGGGTGATCACTGACAACACGGACAGTGCTCGCGAGCTGTTTGCTGTTTCAATCCACGCCCCCGCGCGGGGGGCGACTAGGCCGATATTGGCAGTCGGACCAGGGCTTCTGCTGTTTCAATCCACGCCCCCGCGCGGGGGGCGACCATCAACCACGGCAAGGGTAACTCGGGCCAAAGGTTTCAATCCACGCCCCCGCGCGGGGGGCGACCCGACGGCGAGGACGGTTATCCGATAACGGTGTCTCTTCGAGGAGCCGTCGAACCTTCGTGATACTCTCTGGACACAATGGCGGGAAGGGGAGACGATGAAGAGGTTACCTTTGATCTTAGTGGGGCTTGTTCTAGCGGGGCTTGTCCTGGCCACTGGCGGCGACAGACCCAAGCCGTCCGCTGTCGCCCTGGCCAACGGCTGGCCAGCTGGCCCCTATTCGGAGGCGGAATTCGAGGTTTCCGATGATGCCGTCGATATGGTTCTGGCCATCGAGCACGCCGGGCGGGCGCTCAAAGTCTGGGGCGACGGTCGCGCAGAGATCCAGGCCGGCGAGGGCGAAAGCTACACTCGCCAGCTAGGCCGCTCTCGACTGCTTGAGATCTTCGGCCTGGCCGTCGACAACGGTCTAGCCGAGTTCAGCTTAAATCTGCTCGTGCTTGAGATCGGCCGAGACGCGGCCTTTAGAAAACCCTGCAAAACGCCGCGTGTATCCGTGACTCTCCGCTTTACCGCCTACGATCGCCGAGGGGCAACGGGTGGAATTGAGCGGGAAGGGATCTGCCCAGACGACTATCCCCAGATCGTGCAGTCGAGGGGCTTCGTCGAGCTGCGCGCCGTGCTCGATTACGAGATAGGCGAGGCCAGGCGCGAAGGTTCAATCGAGATACCCACCCCAGACTACAAGGCCGCAACCTTTACCCTGTCGAGCGACCCCGCGCAATTGGTTCTCCGCTTCGGGTTTGCGATTACTGGATCCGTGGAGATGTCCCTCTATGGCGACGGGCGGTTAGTGCTGACGGTGAAGGACCATAGGGGCGAGCCGGAAAGATACGACCGACAGTTGACCTTTCTGGAGGCGTCCGGTCTCGTTCGCCTGGCCGTCGAGCATGGCTTCGCGGAATGGGATCCCGACAGCCTTAGTCATTTGGCCGGCAAGCGTTCGAGCCATCCGAGCGTGGCCTATGGAGAGCTGAATCTAGAGAGCTACCGACGCGGCGAATACGGGAGCGAGAACCTTACTCGATCTTTCCGATTCGGCGACGCGCGCCACTCGCTGAAGTATTTCGCCGATGTGCTCCAAGTCGAAGGGCTGCGCGCCATGCGCCAGGCCCTAAACGATCATCTCGAATCAGCCAAGGGAGGGCGCTGAAATGACCTATCGTGCGTTTCTAGCGGTCGCCTTGCTGTCGGTCTCGCCCGCATTTGCTGGCGCCTATTTCGGGTCAGACAGTGACACTCTCTGCGGCGGGCCTTGTAGGAACGCCATTATCGTGCATACAGCTGGGTACACGTCGGCCGGTATGGGTGGGGAGATCGCCGTACCGGTCTGTATTCGATCCGGTGACGCCCCGTTCGTACAACGCGCCGTAGAGGAAGCCATCAGCGTTTGGAACGGGTTGACGCCCACCACGGGCAATTGTAGAGACTGCGGTAGCTCGGATGATCCGGCTGTACCGGACGGCATTACCGTCATGGAGACGGTGACAATCCACGAGCTGGGCCACTGCATTGGCCTTGATCATTCAAATTTTGATGACGTAGCGATAGACATCAACAACTTTACCGACGCCGATGACGCCCTCGCTTTCGATCCTGGCACCGATACCGTCCGAGGGTCACGAGATGACATCATTACGCCGGATCCATTGCCGCCAGATCCAAACGCCCTTCTATTGCACTGGTTTCGAATAGCCGACAATGACCCCGTGGTCATCGACGCTACCGTGATCGATTTCAATACCTACTCGATAATCCCCGCACAGCTGCCGCCCGGCAGTACCTTTCCTGCGAATGCAAACCGCTACGTGTCAGACCTGCTAGGGGCCGGCGACGACACACAGAACGTCATGCATGCAGCCGTGGTAAGGAACCTCGCCTATACCGGCCTTGTCGCCGATGATGTAAACACGATACGGCATGCGATGACCGGTCTCGATCGAACAGCAGCGACCGCCGACGACTACACGATTCGCTTCGAGCTGGTCGACGATTGCGCGGGCGCAACGATTGAGGTCCAATGGGAAGCGCTCGGCCCACCTGGGCCAGGCGGTCAGGTTCTCGGCTTCTGCAATGGCGAGCTTGAATACATCGGGCAGGATCCCCCCGGACCAGCTGGACGAATTCACTACGCCATGACGGCTCCCCTTGTGCCTCCGCTCCCACGGATAACGATGCAGATCAATTCTGAAGCTCTCTGGGGCATCTTTGCTGATGGGTTCGAGACGGGAGACCTGTCGCGCTGGTCTCCCTAGCCGATGGACCCTCCGCGCCGAGCTGCGCCGCGGATGGC
>JBCCGX010000604.1:0-6328 GCA_039029035.1 Acidobacteriota bacterium
GGCCCTGACTTGATGCGCTTCAGGTCGTAGCCGAAGTCGCGCGAAGCGGGGGCGGTGGGGTGGTCGTTGGTGGACATGATTCGATGCTGTAGCGAGCCGTTTGGAGAGGCAGCTCGGGTGCCTTCATTATAGGCGGTAATAGAGCGAAAGTCTTGGCAAGCTGGTTCGAAGTGAGCAATCCCGTCCAAGACGACCCGTGCCTGGGACAGCAGAATCCAAGTGCCTGGGACAGCAGAATCGTCGGGTAGTTCTTTGCCCGTTCCATCACTAGAGAAGGAGATCCAGATGCGAGTTCAAACGACCGTCCACGCGGGTCCGGAATCGGTTCCCTGTCAAAGCTGTGTGCTCGATCAGGCCTAACAGCCCTGCATCGAAACAGGAGACTCAGATGCCAGTCCAAACCGCTGTCCACGCCGGTCCGGAATCGGTTCCCTGCCCGAGCTGTGGGATCCGATAGGCCTAACAGCCCGGCAACAGAGAAGGAGACCCAGATGCAAGTTCAAACGTCCGTCCACGCCGGTCCGGAATGGGTTCCTTGCCCGTCTTGTGGGATCGAATAGGCGCAGAGGCATGTGGCCGGGGCACCTCGGCCAGAATTTTCGCCACCAACAAAGGAGAGCTAGAGTGCGAGTTCAAACCACCGTCCACGCCGGTCCGGAATGGGTTCCTTGCCCGAGCTGTACGATCCGATAGCCCTAGCAGGCCGGGTCAGTCCGGCCAGATTTCATCACCCAAGAAGGAGACCTAGAATGCGAGTTCAAACCACCGTCCACGCCGGTCCGGAATCGTTTCCTTGCCCGACTTGTGGGGTCGAAAACCAGTAGCCCCAAAAGTCGGCCTCGAAGGCTCAAGCCTTCGAGGCCTCGTTGCCGTCCGGCGGCACCCCGGTCGTCCGCAGCGCCTTCCGGGCGGCCTCGCCGGGCGTCATGCCGACGATTTGGCGGAAGCGCCGGCAGAGATGCGCCTGGTCGGCGAAGCCGGTGCTGTAAGCCACGTCCGCTAGCGGCCGGCCGCGCGCGATCAGTCGCCGGGCGCGCTCCACTCGGCGCCGCATCAGGTAGGCGAAGGGTGTGGTGCCCGTTGCCTGCTTGAACACTCTGAGGAAGTGGAAGCGGCTGAGGCCGCTGGCTTCGGCGATCATCGACAGGGTCAAACGGGCGTCCAGATGGTCTTCGATGAAGTCGATCGCGCGACAGATCTGTCGCCGCGGTCGGGCCCTGCGGGGGCGGATGGCAGCGCCAAGACGAGGCTCTTGGTTCGGCATGATGCTCCTGTGACGGAGCCCGAGGCGGTAGTGCCTCGAGGCTCATAGAAACAGGCGCAAAATCCCCCTCTGCGGAATCAGCGGAGTCGCTGGCAGCAGCGTTCTCGCAGGCGCCGCATCGCCACCGATATGGACTACAGAGCGAGAGGAATCGACTGGGCGCTGTGGAAAATGTTGCTCGGATCCCAGCGTCGCTTGGTGACGACCAGACGCTCGAGATTCTGCAAGAAGTAGAGCCGTAGGGCACCATTGCGGCCGACCACGTCATTGAGGTCGACGTCGGGATAGTTGTAGTAGCAGCCGTCGACGTTGTCGGTCGGGTCTTGCGCCGGATCGGGTACGCCACCGGTGTCGCGGTAGACCGCGGTGTAGAAGTCGCGGATCCAGGCGAGGTGACCGGCGTCTTGGGCGGCACCCTGCCAGTAGGTCTGATACTGCAGCTTGAGGATCGAGTCGCGCTGAGGGATGGCGGTGGCGGAGGTGGCGACGTCGTTGATCGCGCCGCCGTAGGTGTCGACCTGGAGCAGACTCTGCTGCATGTCGGAGGCGTCGAGCCCATCGGGGATCTGCTGCAGATGCTCGAAGATCGCCTCGACCTGGTCGGGTGGGAAGGCCTTGCGCATGTAGGCCGACTTGTACTTGCCGCGTTGGTTGGGGCCCGAGCCGTTGAGCGTTTGCACGGCTTCGTAGAAGGTGTAGGTCTGGGCGGTGGGGCAGGCGGTGGGCGGCACTGTGACCCAGCCGACGTGGCCGACGATCGGTACCCCCACCGGACGGTGGGGATGGATGTCCGCCAACTGCCGATGTAGGGGCTGGACCACCTCGTGGTGGGCGGCCCGCGCTGCGTAAGGATCCTCCGCTGCGACCTGCACGACCAACTGGATCTCGCCGGCAGCCTGGTGGTTGAGCTTGAAGAGACCGAAAAGCGGTCGATTGTCCTGCTGGGCCGCGAGCTCGGCGTAGGCGGCCAGGAGGTCGCCGAGCTTCTCAACCGTCAAGGTGCTCCAATCCCAGGCCAGGGTCGAGATCACCGCCTCGTTCGGCGCCTCGGGGAGCTCGGCAAAGTAGTAGCGGGTGATGACGCCGAAGTTGCCGCCCCCGCCGCCGCGCTGGGCCCAATAGAGATCCGCTTCATCGCCGAGGCTGTCGCGCGAGACGTAGATCGTGCGCGCCGGACAGGCGGGATCGTCCTTGACCACCAGCTCGACCCCGGTCAGCCAGTCGACCGTCAAGCCATGCAGTCGCGACAGCAGGCCGTAGCCACCACCACAGATATGCCCTCCGAGCCCTACCGAGTAGCACGAGCCGGCCGGCAGCACCCGGGCATCGTCGCGAAACAACGCCTCGAAGGCACCCCAATTGGTGCCACCAGCATCGAGGTAGAAGCCACGTTCCGGATCGAAGCCGGCGCCACCCATGGGCGTCACGTCCAAGATGGCGCGGGTGTCACCGGAGAACACGAAGTCTTCGTAGCAGTGCCCGCCGCTCTTGATCGTCACCCGCTCGCCGTGGCGAGCCAGGGCATCGTCCAGCGCCTGGGCTGTGCCGTCAGCGGTGAAGCATAGGTAGACCGCCTCACAGCCCGGCGCCAACCAGCGCCGGTTGAAGCCCTGGAGGAAGCTCGGAAAGCGCGTATCAGCGGTATCGCGTTCGATTCGGGCATAGCCTTGTTCGTTCATCTCAACCTCCCTGATTTGCTAGGAAGCTCTCGAAACTCGACGGTTTGCGACCCAGTAACCCCTCCAAGACCCGACTGCTGCCCCAAAAGCCATACTGATCGTAGTAGCGGAACATCTTCACCAGCCCGTCCAAGGCGTAGCCGCCAAGGCCCGACGCCTTGGCCTTTGCCGTCCAGGTATTGAGCGCCAAGGCCTCGGCGCGCACCGGCCGATCCAGCACGCGTTGCATGACCGCGGCTGCCTCGGCGGACGACAGCACCTCCGGTCCGCAGAGCTCGTAGATGGCGCCTTCGTGTCCTGGCGTCGTCAGGGCGATGGCCGCTGCCTCGGCGACGTCGTGCAAGTCGACCAGGCTGAAAGGGGCCTTGGTGGAGTAGGGCACCTCGTAGACACCTCGTTCGACGATCGCCTCCCAGCTCGCCAGCAGGTTCTGCATGTAGGCGGCGGGCTGCAGGATGGTGCATTGCAAGCCGGATTCGAAGAGGCGCTCTTCGACCCGCATTTTGGCCCAGTGGTGGGGCATGGCCTCGACCTGCGGATGGAGCACCGAGTGGTAGACCAACCGGCGGCAGCCGGCACGGCGGGCGCCGCGGATGGCGATTTCCCCGAGGGTGATCTCCTCAGGAAACATGTTGGGGCAGATCAGGTAAATCGCCTCGATGCCGCGGGCGGCGTTGTCGAACGTCTCCGGATCTTCCATCGAACCGATGACGACCTCACGGGCGCCAATTCGTTCCAATGTTTCCGCCTGTTCGGGTCGCCGGACCCAAGCGCGCACCGCCTGATCTCTTGCGATCAGGGCACGAACGACCGCCTGTCCGGTCTTGCCGGCGGCTCCGGTGACGAGAATCATTCCCTCAGCCCTCTCAGCACGCTCATCTCTCTCGGTTTGGCCATGGCAGAGGGCCTAGGTTCTCACATTCCGGGTGCTGGGTGAGCGGCCTGGCGCCTGCGGCTTCGCGGCACCGATCCCAGGGCGGTTGCAGACCGTTCGAGGAGCGACTCCGCAGGTCTTCGGCAAATTGCAGAAGGCCTCCGGAGTGGCTGCAAAGGCCTCCGGCTGCGGCAACTTAGCGGCGGGATCGATTCCGGTGGCCAGGTGGCTCCGCTCCCTCACTTGCGGAGCGCCTGCAACGCTCTTCAGGCGACGCCTGGCCTTGCAGGTAGCCGCTCCGCAGGCGTTCGGCAAATCGCAGAAGACCTGCGGAGTCGCTACACGGCGGTGCCTACGCCGGCATCATCGGTCGAAATCTCCTCCAGCGCTGCCCGCGTCTTCACATGCTGCCGCTGCACATGGCGACGGTAGCCCCAGAGGAAGAAGGCGCTGAGCGACGTCAGGCCGGCGAGGAGACCGTAGCTCGTCCAGTAGATCTCGGGGATGCGGGCCTGCTTTTCCGGCTTGGAGTGGACGACCCAGAGGATCCAGGGCGTGAAGAGGGCCACTTCGACCGCCAGCAGCCACCAGGCGAAACGGATGCCGCGCAGCTGGCGGACGGTACGCTCGTGGGCGAGCTCGACGAAGGCGCGGGTGGTCTGGGACGCGGGCCTCCAGGTGCCGCGGCGATTCCACAGGGTGAAGCCCATGCCAACGCCGATCAGGAGCCAGACGGTGAGGGCGGTGGTGATCTCGAGCAGCTCGGGGCGCTTCAACGGCAGGGAGGTGGCGAAAGCGAGGATGGCGGCGAGGCTCAGAGCCTCGAAGACGGTCCAGGCGTAGAGTCCCCAGCTGAAGCGCTGCACCCGGCGGCGGATATCGGCCGGGATCGGAGCGGGCGGCGCCGACTCGTCGTCGGCTTGCCAGTCGTCCGCCAGATCCAGCCAGTCGCGATCCGTTTCCATGCTCATAGGCTACCTTTCCCGCTCGACTCGAGGGCCCGCCGCAGGGCGGCTTTGGCGCGATGCAGACGCACCGCGACGTTGTTCTCACGAATGCCGAGAATGTCGCCGATCTCTCGCTGGCTCACCCCTTCGAGGCTCAGACTGACGACCTGCCGTGCCGCCAGGGGCAGGCTGCGGACCGCGGCGCGCAGGCGTTTGCGGCGTTGGCTGGCGTTGGCGGCGGCTTCCGGACCGGGCAACGGATCGGCCATCGCTTCGGCCTCGTCCAGATCCGTCGCCGCCGGTCGCCGCCGCCAGCTGTGGCTCAATCCACGGTTGTGACCGATACGGAAGATGAAGGTACGCTCACTGGAGTCGCCGCGGAACTTCGGTAGCGCCTGCCAGATGGCTAGGCAGATGTCTTGAAAGAGGTCCTCACGCAGAGCCCGATCGGCCTCGTAGCTGCCCGCCACGCGGCGCAGGGCCGGGCCATGCTCGGCGAGAAGGCGCTCGTAGCGCGCGGCGAGCTCGGGGGCGCGCATTATCGGCCTAGTGGGCCGCGGCCCTGGTCCCCTGCGGGCGGTGCGGCGCTAAACTCGCGCGGCTTTCTCCGATCATTTTCATTGCCAACGCCACCTTGCCATAGCAGCTGCTGCCGCGCTCAAACACGCCTCCGCAACCGTCCTCGGGGGTCCAGGCGCCGCTCCTCTGCCAGTCATGGGGTGAGTATGATTCGTTCTTCTTGCATGTGACGATGACGTGGTACGCAAGGTCTTGGGTCTGCAAGCGGTCAGGGTCATCGAGTCAGGACGATTCGCTCATCTTGCAACAACCGACCGGTGACGACAATGCACAGCAGCGCTGCGATGACCGTGGCCGCCGCCAGCAATGCCGGGTTGGCGAATCCCAGGGACTCGCCGCGCAGCGCTGTCGTGATCAGGGTCTGGTGACCGAGGAGGGGGATGCGATCCATCCACGGCTCCGGTTTGGCGGTCTGGAAGGCGAAGAAGAAGCCGGGCAGGGCCGGTAGCAGGATGAGCAGAGAGAGGTAGGTCTGGGCCTCCTTGAAGCTGCGAGCGAAGGTGGAGATCAGCATCTGGATGGCGGGCCCGAAGAGGACCAGCGGTACGAGGAGGGCGAGGGCCGCCAGCGCTTCGTCGACCCCGAGACCGATCCGCAGCTCCAGGGATTGCAGCTTGGGGGAGTTGAGCACCGCCACGGAGACGGCGAGCGTCAGGAAGACCACGGCGAAGTTCAGCAGGGTAGCGGCACCCCACTTGCCGGCGACCAGGGAGAGGCGCGACACCGGGTGCACCAACAGCGACTCCAGGGAGACGCGCTCGCGCTCGCCCGCGGTAACGTCGATCGCCACGTTCATGCCACCGACAAAGGTCGACATGAGGAGGAAGATCGGCAGCATGAGGAGCATCCGCGCCGCCCGCGAGGTGGTGGTGGAGAAGTCCAGTCGCTGGACACTCACCGCCTGCATCAGCTCGGGACTCAAGCCCCGCACCAGCAGGCGCTGCCCCGCCACGTTGCGGTTGTAGGTGTCGAGCAAGCCGCGAAC
>JBCCGX010000605.1:0-6325 GCA_039029035.1 Acidobacteriota bacterium
AGGGGGTGGCAAAGGGTGCGAGGGGGTGGCGAGGTTACCATCCGACCCCGGTAATCTCAACGCGAAGGCGAGCGGAGGCGAATGCTAAGATGCTCGGATGCGACGGATGGAGTTGTTCTTCCGCCTGGGTTCATGGTTGCTCGTGCTGACTGCGCTTCTGCACCAGGTCGTTTTCTTTCCGGTCAATCCCTTCGCCGCCCAGGCGACGGATGCGGACTCGATGTTCGATGCGTTGAGCCTGAGCTTCGTCATCCTGACGCTTTTCGTCGGCCTGGCGAATCTGGTGCTGATGCGGGTCCATCGCGGCCGCATCAAGGGGCTGCGGATCCAGGCACTGCTGAGCGCCTTACTCGCCTTCGCCATGTTTCTACTCAGCTGGATTTACTTCATCGTGCCGCCCCTGATCTGCTTCGGACTCTGCCTGCTCTTCTTCGGCCTCGCCTTCGTTGCCGGCGGCTACCAGAGCGATTGGGAGAAGTCGGCCTCGAGCCTCGCCTGAGGCAGCGTCACGGACGCAGTGCCGGCCACTCAGAGTCTACGGCAGCATCGCGCAACCCGGTGGGCCCTTCCGCCCGGGCGGGAGCGGGGCGCCCTCTCCCTTCCACGGAGAGGGACGGGGTGAGGGTTCCGCGCAGGTTTCGGCGGCTCAAATCAGCCCCTCACCCTAAACCTCTCCCCGGAGGGGAGAGGGGACCAGAGCTGACCCATTCACCTCTATCGAGGAGTCTGGGTCGCTAATACTGGATACTGCGCGAGATCTCGCTCAGCGGCACGAAGCGGCGCACAGGCATGTTGGCGTCGGCATCGCGCAGCTCTTGCAAGAAATCTCGGGCGGTCTGGCGCAGGGCGCTCTCCTCGAAGTTGTACTCCGTGTCTTGCAACAGCGAGATGTTGGTCGGGGCGAAGAACATCCGCTTGGCCATCCAGTACTTGAACACGTCGAAGCGCCGGGTGAGCTTGCGTAGGTTGAGCGGCGGTATCCGCTTGGCTGTTGGCGGTGGTACCCGAATGCGCAGCGGAGCCTGGTTGATCGGGTAGCCGGCGAACTCGTTGTGATCGCTCGAGTGCATTACCGAGACGTCCCAGATGAAGAAGGTGATCGCCGCGACTAGGTTGTCGCCGGCGAAGATCGCCTCGCCGTCGGGGAACCCCGGCACCCACTCGCTGATGTAGCCCGCCCAATCACGCACCAGGGGGTCGTTCTCCACCCGGCCCTGCAAGACCTTCTCGACGAAGCGATAGATCACGTCGTAGTACACCTTGACGAAGGTGCCGTAGTCGGAGTGGATCGTCTCGGGCCGCATCGGGAAGCGGTATTCCGGGTAAGAGCTGTTGCCAGCGATGCCCCGGTAGCCGATGCTGATGAGCTCGCGCAGCGAATCGGTGGGGCCGGCGTAGGGGGTGTAGATCTCCTTCTCGTTGTGGCTGACGATCGACTTGGGATGGTAGAGAGTGCTGCGATTGAGGGGCAGACTGAAACGCAGATGCGGCTCGAGCAGCCGGAAGATGACGTGATTCTTGGGCAGGGCCGTCTTGGTGACGGCATTGACCGAGTCCATCGGAAAATGCAGCCGCGGATGCTGGCACAGGGTCATCAGGGTCGTCGCTGCCTGCAGCACAAAGTACTTGGCCAGCTGCCAAGCATGGGTGTCTTCGGGCGTCAGAACCAGGCCGTTGATACGGATGGCCACGGCCTCGAGCTGACCCCCGCGACGACGCAAGAGGGTGACCGTGGCGGCGGTGTAGATCCCGGGGTAGGACTCGAAGTCCTCCATGGCCGAGAAATCGACCTTGTAGAACCGATCGTCGTCCTGAGCCTGCTCCAGGACTGCGGAGAAGCTCTCCGCGTCGGCGGGATCGAGGGTCGGATTGAGGGCGTAGCTGAAGCAGGTCTCAGACAGCTGATGCACCAACTCGTGATCGCTGACCGGCTGCAGGTGGGGACTCAGCAGACAGTGCCGCGCCGCCCCCGGCCAGTCATGGGTCACGTTGTGGTTGTAACGCTCGACGATGGTGCCGAAAAACTCCTGCACCTCGTTGCGTGGCAGGTCCGGAACCATCGCCGGCATCCCCTCCGGCTTGAATTTGGACGGCGCCGGCCAGGGACTCTTCTCACCATATAGAAAGTCTCTCGCGGTGAGCATCGCACACTCCTAGATATCTTGGGATCCGTGCGACGCACTATACCACTGCGCCTGCGACCACCGCCCTGGGTGCCACTGTCGCCGAGACCGCTATCCCTGGTACTACTGCCCTTTCAAGCGCCCGAGTCGATCGCCTGCACCACCGCGTCGGTGAACTCCTGGGTCCCGGCGGTCCCGCCGAGGTCACGGGTGAGGATCTTGTCGTCGACCACCGTTTGGCGTAATGCCGCCGCCAGGCGCGTCGCCTTGTCGCCCATCTCGAGATGCCGCAGCATAAGGACGGCGGAGCGCATCAGGGCCATCGGGTTGGCGACACCCTGGCCGGCGATGTCCGGCGCGCTGCCGTGCACCGCTTCGAAGACCGCCGCGTCCTGGCCGAGGTTGGCACCCGGCGAAACCCCGAGGCCGCCAACGAGGCCGGCACAAAGATCCGAAACGATATCGCCGTAAAGGTTCTCCAGCAGCAGCACGTCGAAAGCCTGCGGTCGGATGACCAGGTTCATGCACATGGCGTCGATGATCCGATCGTCGGCCTCGATGTCCGGGTAGCGCTCGGCGACACGCTGGAAGCACTCGAGAAAAAGGCCATCGGAGAGCTTCATGATGTTCGCCTTGTGCACCGCGGTGATGCGCTTGCGACCATTGGCGCGAGCGTAGGCAAAAGCAAACTCGGCGACTCGGGTAGAGGCCTTTTCGGTGATGATCTTGAGACTTTCGACCACCCCGGGTACCACCGTGTGCTCGATACCGCTATACAACCCCTCGGTGTTCTCCCGCACCACCACCAGATCGACGTCCTTGAACTTGGCGTCGAGGCCGGGGATCGATTTGGTCGGCCGCAGATTGGCATAGAGCTCCAGCGCTTGGCGCAGTTGCACATTGATCGACCGAAAGCCCTTGCCGACCGGTGTCGTCACCGGCCCCTTGAGGCAGACCTTGTTGCGCTGGATAGAGTCGACGACCCTCTGGGGCAAGGGCTCCTCGCCGCCTTCGACCGCTTCGGCGCCGGCGACATGCCGTTCCCATTCGAAGTCGGCACCGAGGGCCTCGAGCACGCGGACGGTGGCAGCGGTCACCTCGGGCCCGATGCCGTCGCCGGGCAAGAGAGTAAGTGTGGTGGCCATGAGAGTCTCCGTTGTGGTTCAAGATGAGGGGCTAGCGACGAGTGACGCATGTTCGACGGCGTTGCCACTCCCGACGAAAACGTCGCTCAGAGCACGGACCGCTGCGCCTTGCACGTAATCGAAACATAAATCCGGATAGTCGACCACCCCCGGCACGCCGCGGTCTTCGTAGAGCACGACGATCCGATTGCCGACCCGCAGGAGATCGCCCGGACCGACACCCTCGCCCCAGCGAGCGTCGCCGGCCAGGTCGATCGTATCCCAGGCGAGGTCGCCGAGGGAGCTACCGCTCTGGCGAATCTGGTCCCCGATCACGGTCAGCAGGCTGAACGCCAGATCGTTGCGCGCCAGCTCGGCGATTTGCTCGAGGAGCTCGCGACTGGCATCGGGCGGCGGTTCGAGCTGGGTCAGGCCAAACACTCGCGACGCCGGACGCGCCGCCCCCGGCAGGGTCTGGCGCACGGTGGGGAAGCGGTCGATCTGCGCCTTGAGATCGTCGACCCCCCAGGATCGGATCACGCGCTCGGGAATCAACGCTTTGTCGTCGGCGTAGAGCTCGAACCGAACATGGTAGCGCTGGGTGCCGAAGCGTTGGATCCGCTCGGCCGAGACGTTCGCCAAGTGATTGTCGTGCACGGCGTCGATCTCGCCCGGCACCGACCAGCTCAGTGGCCAGTCGGAGCGCAGGAGCTCTTGCGGCTTGAACTGCTCGATGCCGCCCTCAGGCTCGAGGGTCACGAAGGGCCTCGGTCCCTCGACGGTGAACCAACGAATCTTGACCGGCCGCGGACGGTCCCAGACCGTCAGGCGCGCCGCCGGGACTTCCTCGCCGTCGAGGCTCAGCCGGGTCGCTTGGGTGTAATACACAGACTCGCCATTGCGATCACGCGCCTCGAGCACAGCATGCAGTCGAAACTTGGCGCCGGCCTCGAGATCGAACGGCCGAACTTCCGCCAGACCGCTGCCCTCCGGCTGGATCGCCACCCAGGCGCCGACCAATTCGGGGGCCAGCTGCTCATCGACGACGGGCTTGAAGATCACCCCCACAGCGATCACCGCAATGATCGCCACGAGAACGGCAAACAAGCTGGATTGTTTCTCCATCGCACGCCTTTCCGTCGATCTACCGACTGCCGTCGACTCCTGGTAACCGTCGCCGACTCCTAACCCGGAAAATCCCTCAGCCTGTCGCTCCGTCGCTCAAAGGCCCGCGCTCCAGGACTCTACGTGGGAACCCGCAAAGGCTCTGTGTTCTGATTGATGGCTTCGTAGATCATTGAACCCAGGTCCGTTCGCGCTTCGCTCTCAGGCTGGCAATTTTCCGGGCTAACCATCACCAACTCCTGCTAACCGTCGCCGACTCCTGCTGGCCGCCGCCGGCTCCCACTGCTTGGACTCGATCCGCCGAGCGCCGGTTCCGGCGACAGGAGCGCAGCCGTCAGCCCTGCGCCGCCTTGAGCTCCTCGAGCTTTTCGGTCACGTCGCGGTAATGGCTGTTGAGGCCGTAGACTTCGACAAAGGTCTTGTAAGCCGCATCGGAGTCGCCCAGGGTTTGGTAGGCGGAGCCCATATCGTAGAGCAGCCCCAAGGTTGCCTCTTCGCTGATCGATGGTGACTCCAGGCCCTTGCGGTAGGAGCGCACGGCAAGCTCGGGCAGGCCTTTCTCGAGAAAGCAGATGCCGAGCAGTGAGCTCGAGTCGACGACGTAGCGCTCATCCTTGGCTGCCAGCTGGAACTCACCAATCGCCTCGTCCAGCAAACCCATCTCACGGTAGGCAATGCCGAGATTGAAATGGGTATCGTAGTCTTCCGCCGACAAGTTCTCGGCCACGCCTTGCTTGAAACCCTCGATGATGTCTTCCAGGCTCTGTTCCTGAGACTGCATGAGGCCCGCGCCATCGCCCTCGTCTTCCGACAGCTCGCGCTCGAGCTCGGCCGCGAGATCGAAAAAGTCGTCCTCTTCGTCGAAGATCGTCTCTTCGTCACTGGTTGCCGCCGGGCCTTCGGTCTCCAGATCGTCGAGCCAGCTGGTGCCGGTCTCGTCCAGCGGGTCGATCGCTTGCAGTGCGCCGGAATCGGCGCCCGCCGGCACCGCCTCCGGCTCATCCAGGGGATCTTGCAGGTCGGAGAGCTCGAGCTCATCGACCAATGAGACGAGCTTGCCAGCCGAGACGGGGCTGACCGGTTCGGGCGCGGCGGGTTCGGACGCCTCGGGCTCAGGCGGCGCCGGGCTCTCCGCGGCGGGTGGAGAGCTTTCCGGTTGTGACTCAGCGATCGTCGCGAGCTCTGGCTCGGCCACTTCTGACTCGGGCGCAACGGGCTCGGCCAGCTCCGGCTCGGCCGCGTCCGGCTCCGGCTCGACAGACGCGACCGGTTTCGGCTCGACAAGCTCGGCGAGCTCTAGCTCAATGGATTCGGGCCCGGCCGGTTCAGCCACGATTGGCTCGGGCTCGACAGGCACTGGCTCGAGCGGCTGGGCTTCAGATACGGTCGCTTCCGGTAACTCGAGCTCGGCTTCCGGCGCTGCGATCTCGAGCGGCTCGGGCTCCGACGCCGCCTCGACAACGTCTCCGGCCTGGCTGCCGAGCACCGGAAACTGCCCGGAGCCTTGACCCACCGGAGCGTCGAACTCGTCCAAGCTGAGATCGTCGAGCAGTTGGGCGATCCGATCTTCCTCGGCCGGCTGGGCCCCCGGCTCACCCACGACCCGCTCTTTCTCGATGGTGAAGCCAGCCTTGGTCAAGGCGGTCCGCAAATCGCTCCACAGCGGCGTTTCGCCACGATCCGACGCGATCCGTGCCACCAGGTTCGCGTTCGCCATCACCTCCGAGAACTGACCTGCTTCCAGATCGATCCGTGTTTGCAGCTCGAGCCCCTGCAGGTGATCGGGGCGCATCTGGAACAGCTCACTCAGACGGTCCCTTGCCTTCTCCTGCAGACCGTACTTGGCGAAGACTTTAGCCTCGGCCAAGAGATCTTCTTCGCGGCGCTCGTCGAAGGCTATGCCACCGACGGCGTCATCCTCGACCAATGAATCCGGCTCGCCTACGGCGAGGG
>JBCCGX010000606.1:0-6325 GCA_039029035.1 Acidobacteriota bacterium
CAGTCTAGCATCGTCCACCGAGCTCAGTCTTCCAGCGCCTCCGTAAGAATTCTGAGTCCGTGCCACAGATTGACACAATGTGGCACAGAAGTTAGGCTCGAGCCATGGCTGGACGAACGACACTGAACGTTTCTCTGACTCCCAAGCTCAGCGACTTCGTGGCGACCACCGTCGCATCCGGACGGTACCTTTCGGCCAGCGAGGTCGTCCGCGAAGGGCTACGATTGCTCGAGGAGCGCGAGCTCCTGCGCCAAACCGGTCTGGAAGAGGCACGCCAGAAGATCGCCGCCGGGCTGGCATCGTTGGACCGTGGCGAGGGTATTCCCGGAGACCAGGTCTTCGCTGAGATCGAGTCACGGCTGGCCCGCCTCGAGAAGGAGCAGGCCGGCTGAGGATGAGCCGCTTCATTCTGTCGCCGGAAGCGCGCGATGATCTGTTCGAGATTGCCGATTACATCGCTCGAGACAATCCGAAAGCTGCACGAAGAGTCGTCCAGGAGATTCGGAGGGCAATGGAGCGTTTGGCTCAAATGCCGATGATCGGTCATTTGCGCGAAGATCTCACCGGCGAGCCGCTACGCTTCTGGCCCGTCTTTTCTTATCTGATCATCTACCGGCCGGAGAGCAAGCCACTGCAGATCGCCCGCGTGCTCCATGGGGCCCGCGACGTCAGCAGTATCCTCTCGCGCGGCTTCTGAGTCGAAGCGGTCGATCCCACTCTGTCTAGCCCTAAGCTGGCTCGCTCGGGATTGTCCGTTTTCGGGACCGCCGGAGTTCGATTGCGTACAGCCGAGCGCCCCGAATCGCTCCCGGAGACCCCTGGCGAGGGACTTCCTGCCATGGCACGATACCTGCTACCTCATTCGAGCGACGGCAGCAGCCGAGGCCGCTGAACCCGAGGATCGAACCGAGGACCAACGATGGAAAACCTGATCCGAGACCTCCGACTGACCCTGCGCTCGCTGCGACGCCAACCAGGATTCGCCGGGGTGGTCGTTCTGACGTTGGCTCTCGGTATCGGAGTCAACGTGGCTGTCTTGCAGACCATCTACAGCCTGGTGTTGCGACCCCTGCCGTTCATCGACACGGGTAGCGAAGCCAAGGGCCTGCTGGTAGCCCTCGGTATGCGCCACGACACCTTGTCGGTCGAAGCCTATGACTTCAGCCCGCCGGATGTCAGAGACTTCACCGAGCAGTGCAGTGCCTGCCGCACGGTCGCGGTCCACGACCGTCGAACCGTCGTACTGGCAGCCAGCGGCGGCGGAACCTTGGAGGAAGGCGCCCAGCGGATCAGCGCCGAAGCGGTGTCACCAGAGCTATTTTCCGTCCTCGACACCCAAGCTTGGCGCGGCCGCACGCTGCGTCCCGGAGAGGATGAGCCAGGCGGTCCCCCAGTGGCGGTCATCAGCCACCGTCTGTGGCGTCAACTGGGGGCCGAGGACGACCTGGTGGGGCGCGATCTCCTGCTCGATGGCCGTGCTACCGAAGTGGTCGGCATCATGCCGGAAGGCTTTCGTTTCCCGGCTCGATCGGATCTCTGGTTCCCGATCGAGCAACGGCTGGAGGACGCGCGCTCCCAACGCTGGATCGACAACGTTATCGCGCGCCTCGAGCCCGGCACCGCCCTGGCCACGGCCCGCGCCGAGACCGAGACCTTCTCGCAACGGCTGGCCGCGGCCTACCCCGCCTCGAACAAAGGCTGGTCCTTCACCCTGATGCCCTACCGCGAGCGGCTGGTCCAAGGGCCGGAGCGCCAGATGCTGGGGCTCCTGCTCGGCGCCGTGCTGTTCGTGCTACTGATCGCATGTGTCAACGTCACCAACCTGCTGCTGGCGCGGGAGAGCGGCCGGCGCACCACCGCGGCAATTCGGCTCGCCTTGGGCTGCGATCGCTGGAACCTGATCCGCCAGCGGATGACCGAGAACGCCGTCCTGGCTACGGCCGGCGGCGGCCTCGGGGTGCTCTTGTCAGCCTGGATGCTGGACTACCTGAAACAGGCTGATCCCCGAGGCTGGGAGGCTTGGCTCAGCCTCGATCTCGGGGCCGAAACGATTATCTTCACGATCGCCCTGACCTTGCTCTCGACCCTGGCCTTCGGCCTCTTACCGTCACTACGGGCAGCGAATCCAAGCCCAGGCAGCGCCCTCGGCGAAGGGCAGCGCCGTGCGATCGGCGGCGAGCCCTATCGAGTGCAGCGCGGTCTGGTCATTGCTCAAATCGGTCTCGCCTTGACTCTCCTGGTCGGCGCCAGTCTCATGGTGCGCAGCGTCACCCAGTTGTTCTACATTGACGCCGGCTTCGACACCACCAACCTGCTGACCCTGCGGGTCCAGCTCTCGGGCGAGCGCTACGAAGAGCCCGCGGCGCGCCCGGTGGCCTTGAAGCGCCTGCTCGAAGAGCTCGAGGCTCTACCCGGTGTCGAGTCGGCGGCGGCGACCAGTGCCATCCCGTTGGTGGAAGACGGCACTGCAGTGCCGGTGTCCTATCCTGGGCAGGTCCTGCGCGACGGCGAGAGCCAGATCGCCACCTACATCCTCCAGACGCCAGGCCTCTTCGACCTGCTGGACGTGCGGCTCCTCGCCGGCCGCACCTTCACCGCCGCCGAGATCGCCGATCCCGAAAGCCGGGTGGCGATCATCAATGACGAGCTCGCCAACCACCTCTGGGGCGAACGTGACCCGGTGGGCGATCGCATCCGACTCGGCTACCAGGAGGACGCGCCTTGGACCACGGTGATCGGCGTGGTGCCCAAGATCTACTACGAGGAGCCCGGCGAAGAAACCGACCAGAGCCGGCTGCAGATCCACCTCCCTTACGCCCGTGTCCCCTGGGCAACGATGGGTGTACTGGTTCGTACCCGGGTCGATCCCGAATCCCTCACCGCCACCGTCCGGCGGCAGGTCGCCGCTGTCGACCCCACCCTGGCGATCGATTCGCTCTACTCCATGACCTCGTTACGCAGCCAGGTGATCTGGGCCGAGCGCCTGTTGGTCGAGCTCTTCGGCACCTTCGCCTTCCTCGCACTCGTGCTCTCGGCCCTCGGCATCTACGGCGTCATGGCCTACGCCGTCAGTCAGAGCCGCCGCGAGATCGGCGTCCGCATGGCCCTGGGCGCCGACCGCAGCAACGTCCGTGGCCTCTTCCTCGTCCGCGGCCTGCTGATGGTCGCCCCCGGCGTCGCCCTCGGTCTGCTCGGCGCCGCCGGCACCGGCCGCCTGCTCGACAACGCCCTCTACGGCGTCGAGGCCGGCGACCCCCTCGCCTTCTCCGCCGCCCTGACGATCCTGATCGCCGCTGCGGCCATCGGCATCGCCCTGCCGGTACGGCGGGCGATGCGGGTGGAGCCTTCGATCGCCTTGCGACAGGAGTGAGGCCCCTAAGCCTCGGATCGTCTTAGCGGCGGGCCCACCGGAACGTCACCAGGGCCTCGTTGATGTCGGTCAGATAACCATGATTGAAAGCGTACTCGAGGGTCAGATCCACCCCCTCGAGAATCTCTACCCGCAGACCGACATCGAGCTTGTACCAATCCCACGCCAGGCTCGGTAAAGCAGTCACCTCAGGATGCTCAAAGTCATTGAACAAACGCGAGTAACGCACCACGGGGGTCATCGAGCGAAAGAGCTGGCCACCGAAGGCGGACCACCGCAGCGGCAGCTCGACGAACCAGGCCAGCTCGGCCTCGAACGAACGCCGAGGCAGGCCCGCCAATTCCTGATCGACGTACTGGCCAAAGAACGACAAGGGTCCGTGGTACCACCAGACATTGCCACCGACTTCCCGCTTGCGATCATCGGTGACCGGTAAGGGTTGGCTGAGATCACCCGGCCCGAGCAGCAGTTCGAGATCACCGCCGATCGCTGAGCCGCGCAATGGCACCGTCGGCGCCAAATCGCGACCGTAAGCCCACAGCAGGATATCGACCGCCCGATTGCCAAAGGCATCGCCGAAGCGAAATCCGAGGCCACCGCCGAGCTCGAGATCGCCATCGATGTCGAGATCCTCGACCTCGGCGTCGTAGATCAAACCGAGGCCACCGCCCAGCCGCCTCGACGACGGGTTCAGCAATGAGTCACCGACATCACCGGCGAGCGCGTTGGGATCGCGAAAGAACACCGGATTGCCCTGCGTCGCCGAGAGCTTGAGGTAGATATGGCGACTGAGATCGACGCCAACCTCCAGGCCGATGTCTTCGAGCCGATTGAAGGTTGTCGAGGTCAGGCCATAGCTTTCCAGATGGCGTTCGTCCTGGCGCTCGAAGTGGCCGAACTTGCCAATCTTGAAATAGGCGCCGCGGCGCACCGGCATCTCGCCCGGCTGGTGCTCGCGCCCGATCCGAAGCCAGATCTCATCGACATCGACCTCGCGGTCGGTCGATGTCGGGTTGCGCTCATAAAGATCGATCAGATCGAGCTTCAGATGCGCCTGCACGCCTGCCGCACCGCCCCAGAAGGCGTCGGCGAAGAGCGTCAGCGTGGAGAGCTCGAAGTGCTCCCCGGCATTGACCGTGGTCAGCGTGATGGGTGTACTGGGATCGGTGGGTTCAGCAACCCGCGTGGCGATCGACCGATCATGCACGCTGCTGCGAAAGTGCGCCTTGGCCTCAAAGCCGAAGGCATAGCGCAACCCGCGCTGTTCAGCGGCTTCCGATCCGCGATCCTCGGTGGCCTCCTCCTGGGCAGGCGATACACCTGCCAACAAGACGACGGCGAGAAAACACACGACACTCGGGCGTCCCATCTCGTCTCCTCCGGTCGACCGGCGCCTGGTATCAGCGCCCGGCCATCCGGCTGACCCTATTGAGGAAACATCACGAAAGCATCCCGATCCGGTCTCTGCAACGGAACAATCAGCCCAACCTCGAGGCGGTCGTTGCCGTGGGCGCTACAACACCGGAGCGAGACGCCTGCCGCCGAATCAGGTCCGCAACGCCTCCACCGGCCCCAAGGCCGCCGCCCGCCGCGCCGCATAGACCGTCGAGGTGACGACCAGCAGGATCGTCGAGAGGAAGATGGCCAGCAGGTCGCTGGGCTCGACACGGAAGGGGATGTGGTCGAGAAAGTAGATGTCGCCGGGAGGTGAGATGAGCTCGTAGCGGTCGAGCAGCCAGGCTCCGCCGATGCCGAGGGTGCCGCCGAGGGCCAGGCCGAGGGTGCCGAGGAGGCAGCCCAGGACGAGGAAAGCACGACGCACTTCGCCGGGGGCGGCGCCCATGGCTTGCAGGATGCCGATCTCGCTACGCTTGGAGGAGATGAGGAGCGCCAGGACGGTGATCAGGGACATGGCAGCGACCGGCACGATGAGGAAGACGGCGATGAACATCAAGATCTTCTCCAGCTTGAGAGCGAAGAAGAGGGCACGGTTGAGCTCCTGCCAGGTGCGCACCACGCTACCCGCCGGTAGGGCGGCAGTGACTTGTTCAGCCAGCGGTAAGGCATCTTCTAGGCTCGCCGCCTGGACCTCGATGCGGCTGCCGTGGGCGCCGAAGAGGCGCTGGGCGACCGGCAGCGGCAGCGCGACGCGATGTTCGTCATCCTCGGTCCGGCCGACCCGAAAAATGCCGGCGACGCGCAGCTGGTGGATGCGGGGCTGGGGTCCGAAAGGGGTCAAGGTAGGCTTCGGCGAGACGATATCGAGTCGATCGCCGACGCCGACCCCGAAGGTCGTAGCCAAGAGATCGCCGACATAGAGGCTGCCCTTCGGTGCTACTTCGGTCGCGGCCTCTGGCTCAAATCGGGGTGCATCCTCGAGCAGTTGGAAGGATCGGGGCAGATCCCCGGCGTAGCCCAGGGCCCGAACGCTGATCGCGTCACCCGCGACCAGGAGCCAGCCGCGACCGCGCAAGACGTGTTGGGCCGAGACGACCCCCGAGACGCCTTCGAGGGTGCGGACCAGGGCCTCCGGGTCGTTGTCTTGTGGCATCTCGACCTCGATATGCGGGGTGCGCGAGAGGACGTCGGAGCGCAGAAAGTCCTGCAGACCGGAAAGCCCGCCGAGGACCAGGATGAGCGCTGCCACGCCGAGGGTGACACCACCGGTGGCCAGCACCGAAAGGAAGCTGACGTAGGCATCGCGACGACTGCTCTTGAGGTAGCGCAGAGCGAGGAGAAACGGCAGCGGCAGCCCCATCTGCCAAGAGGCGAGACGCTTCACTCCTTGTCGTCGGCTCCCTCGTCCTCCACCCTCTCCGCTAGCGGCCGTAGCAGGGGGAAGAGGATCACGTCACGGATCGACTGGCAATCGGTGAACAGCATGGTCAGGCGATCGATGCCCAGCCCCAGCCCCCCGGCCGGTGGCATGCCGTGGGCCAGGGCGCGGACATAGTC
>JBCCGX010000607.1:0-6325 GCA_039029035.1 Acidobacteriota bacterium
CATGGTTGGCAAAGGGTATACGAGTCCTCCGGCGACCGCACGACCAGCGATCAGGAGATGCCGAACGCTCACGAACTGTCGTCGTCCTGCCGGAGCCGCTTGATCACACCACGGCTTGCCTTTAGTCTGTCGGCGTCATGCCGGAGACGTTTCCATGCGCAACCTGAGACGCGACACCCAGCGCTTGCGGGAGATCAAGAAGAAGCGCTTCCCGTTTTACGTGCTGGAGTCGCTGCTGTTCGAGAACGGCTACCAGGCGGTGGTGCTCTATCGCATCGCCTCGTGGTTCAAGCACCGGCGCATTCCGCTGTTCGGGCCGCTCTTCGCTCGCCTGAGCCTGTTCTTGACCGGCGTCGACATCGCTCCGGGCGCGGTGATCGGACCCGGCCTGAGGATCAGCCACGGCACCGGCCTGGTGATCGGTGACAGCGCGCGCCTCGGCGCAGACGCCACCCTTTTACACCAGGTCACCCTCGGCGCTCCGAGCCACCGCCGCCTCGGCGACATGCCACAGGTCGGCGACCGAGTCTTCATCGGCGCCGGTGCCAAGCTGATCGGCGGTATCACCGTCGGCGACGACAGCTTCATTGGTGTCAATGCGGTCGTCACCCGCAATATCCCGGCGCGGAGCAAGGTGGTGACCAAGGCCGGCATCGCGGTGAGCGAACCGGATTGAGGCCCATCGGATCACGCTAGTCAATCAACTCGAACTGCAGCAGCAGCGTCCGTTGATCGTCGGAGTAGTTGTCGTCGGACATCAGGTAGATCAGGCTCGCTCCGCCCGTGGGAGCCGGGTGAACGGCGACGGCTTCCATGTTGTCGACGATCAGCGGCGGCTCGAGCCGGGCGAGCTCGATGGGCTCGAGGTGGGCGCCAGGGATGAGGTCGGCGGCGGCAAGACGCGACAGCAGGATCCGATTGCCTTCCCCCTTGATGAAGCTGCGCTCCAGCAGCACAACATCGCCGTTCGGCAGCACCGCGGCGCCGGTGGGTAGAAACTCGGCCAGGGGGCGGAGAGTCAGATGCCGCCAGTCACCGGATTGCGGGTTGCCGACCCAGCCGATGATGTCGTCTTCGATCGTGCGCAGGTCTTCGGCGAAGGTCATCAGGCGTCCGTCGGGTAACAGGACGAAAGCTTCCATGCCCCGGTTGGCGCGGGTGGGCACAATGGCGGGTGGAAAAGGGAAGACGCTCGGTGCACTGTCCAAGACAGGTAGCCCCTCTTCACAGCCGGAGTAGAGAACGATGCGATGGTGACGCTCGAAGCTCACCAGGTAGCCGCGACCAGGCAACGGGTGGATCTCTTCGGCATCGCGCCGCTCCCATCCGGCGACTGGGCCGCCGTCGTCGTCGCACAGCTCGCCCATCCGGCCGTCCACAAGGCCGCGCAACGAGCCGTCTTCACCCAGGTCGAGCTCGGCCGTCAGCCAGTGCCCCTGATCCGACACCGCGACGAGGCGACCGCCCTCTTCGATCGACAGTCCGGAAAAGCCACCGAAGGCCTCGTCGTCCGAAGTCAGATGCAGTCCACCACGGTACTGCAGGCGTCCGACGGTCTGCGTCGCGGCATCCTCCGCGTGAAGCGGTACCGCAGCGGCCCGGATCGAGATTGGACGGACCTCAGCCGCCGAGCTCGGTACCCCGGCTGAACAAACTGCGACGGTCAGGCTGAGAGCAAGTCGTCGCGGGAGAGTTCGAGCCATGATGAAGGGCGGCGCAGAAAGCGGCGGCGCAGAAAACGATGCAACTGAAGCGATCGCGGGTCGTTCGGCTGAGCTGACCGACGATAACTCATTCGGTGACGATAAAGCGATGACGGATCAGTTCGCGATCTTTGTGATTTCGACCGCTCCAATGCACGACGATTTGAGATCCGCCGTTGTCCTCGACCTTCATCAGGCCGAACTGGCCGGCTCGGCGAGCGATGTCGGAGCTGTAGGGGCCTCCCTTGCGGCTACCCCTTTGATCGAGCGGCGCAGCGTGCATCACCGGAAAGCCAGGGCCGCCGGTCTCCGTCAAACGGTTGTGGCTGCCGTCGTCGATCGCCAGCATGTGCGCGTCGCCGGACAGCATGATTACGCCACGGATCTGGTTCGCCTCGATGAATCGAGCGATCTCGAGACGCTCGTGAGCGTAACCGCCCCAATCGTCGGCGCCCCGGCGGGTCGGGGCGATCCAGGGGAAGCTGTTGGCCCAGACGATCAGCGGATAGCGCTCTTTGGCTGCGAGAAACTGGCGCTCGAGCCAGGCCTTTTGGGCTGTGCCGAGCACGGTCTTGTCAGGCCCATCGGGGTCGGAGCGTGGCGAGCGCTCAGACCGCGAATCGGTGAGCAGGAAGCGCACCCGGCCGATGGTGAAGGCCTGGTAGATCGCTCCTCCCTCGCCTTCGGCCAGAGGATAGTGCGGCGTCCAGCGGCGGTAGGCCTGCCGGGCAGCGGCACGGCTGGGGGAGGTTGAATCACTGTTGTCGGGGCCGTAGTCGTGATCGTCCCAGACATAGGCTATCGGCACGCTGCGGAAGAGGCGCGACTGGGCCGGCGAGCGCAGCACGGTGTCGAAAGCGCGGGCGAAGCGCTGCGGATCGTTGCGGGCGATGTTGCGATAGTGCAGGTCACCGAGGTGGAGGAAGAACAGCGGGTCGTGACGCCGGATGGTCTCGAACACCGGATGGCTCGAGCCGGTGCGGGCGCAAGAGCCGAAGGCGAGAGTGAACGACTGCGGACCTTCTTGCGGCGTTCTGAAGGTGCCGCGCCGCTTGTTGTCGACCTCGCCGTCGATCTCGAGGGCGTAGACGTAGCGCGTGCCGGGCTCGAGGCCGGCGGCGGTGATCGACAGCCCGAGACCGCTCGCCTGGCTCGCCGTATGGGCGGCCGAGCGACGAGGATTCGCCAGGCCTTCGTCGCGGCTGAGGAGCAGGCGTACGCTCTCGCTCGGCCGGGTGAGCTTGGCGACCATGCGAATCGACGTCGGCTGGAGGGCGCCGGTCCACACCCACTCCACCGCGTCGGGCCGCGGCAAGAAGCCGGAACGATAGTCCAGGGCCGGGATCCATCGCGGCAGGTAGCGGACGAGCGCGACGAGCAGCAGGATCGCAGCGAGGCCGGGCAGGATCTTTTGACGTCTCACTCGCCGAGCATAGTCGCCACCCCGAGCCTTGAGAAGGCTTCGATTCTCGGCTGTCTCGTCTTTGCACGCCGGAGGATGGAGCACCGAAGCGTTAAGATTCGGTCAACCAACCGGAGGATCCCCGATGTACCGATCCAGCTCGTTCAGGCATGGCCTGATCTGTCTCGCCCTGACCGTACTGCTCGTTCCGACCGCGGCCCGAGGCGATGAGGAGTCCGCCTTCGATGAGAAGCTGCTGCAGTCCCTCGAATGGCGCGAGGTCGGCCCTTACCGCGGCGGGCGGTCCGCGGCGGCGACGGGGATCCCGAGTCAGCGGGATGTCTACTATTTCGGCGCCACGGGTGGCGGAGTGTGGAAGACCACCGATGGCGGCAAGGCCTGGAAGCCGGTCTCCGATGGATTCTTCGGCGGCTCGATCGGTGCCGTGGCGGTGTCGGACTGGGACCCCAACGTGATCTACGTCGGCGGTGGCGAGAAAACGGTGCGCGGCAACGTCTCCCACGGCGACGGGGTGTGGAAGTCCACCGACGCCGGCAAGACCTGGAAACACTCCGGCCTGGCCGACTCGCGACGTATTCCACGCCTCCGCATCCATCCGCGCGACCCGGACCTGGTCTACGCCGCCGTCCTCGGCCACCTCTTCGGCCCCAATGCCGAGCGCGGCGTCTACCGCAGCCGCGACGGCGGGGCCAACTGGGAGCGCATCAAGCACGTGTCGGACGAGGTCGGCGCGGTGGAGCTGGTGATGGATCCCACCAATCCACGTATCCTCTACGCCTCCTTCTGGCGCGTGCTACGCACCCCCTTTAGCCTGGAATCGGGCGGTGAGGGCTCCGGGCTGTGGAAGTCCGTCGATGGGGGTGACACCTGGGAGGAACTCTCCACCAAGCCCGGCTTTCCGCAGGGCACCCTGGGCATCATCGGCATCGACGTCTCACCCTCCAACCCCGAGAACCTCTACGCCATGGTCGAGGCCGAGAAGGGCGGCGTCTTCCGCTCCCGGGACGGTGGCGAGACCTGGGAAAAGACCAACGACGAGCGCAGCCTGCGCCAACGGGCCTGGTACTACACCCGCATCTACGCCGACCCGGCCAACGAGGAGTCGGTCTACGTGCTGAACGTGCGCTTCCACCACTCGAAAGACGGTGGCAAGACCTTCTCGCAGATCGCCACACCGCACGGCGACAACCACGATCTGTGGATCGACCCCGCAGATCCGCAGCGCATGGTCCAGGCCAACGACGGCGGCGCCAACGTGAGCTACGACGGCGGTGCCACCTGGTCGACCCAGGCCAACCAGCCGACCGCCCAGATGTACCGGGTGTCGACCGACAACAGCTTCCCCTACCGCTTGCTCGGCGGCCAGCAGGACAACTCCACCGTGCGCATCCGCTCGCGCTCGGCCTTCGGCTCGGCGATCGGGGTGCGCGATTGGGAGCCCTCCGCCGGCGGCGAAAGCGGCCATGTGGTGGCCAAACCGGATGATCCCGACATCGTTTACGGTGGCTCTTACGGCGGCTTCCTAACCCGCGTCGACCACCGCACCGGCGAGCGCCGGGCGGTCAACATCTGGCCCGACAACCCCTTGGGCTGGGGTGCGGCCGAGCTCAAGTATCGCTTCAATTGGAACTTCCCGATCTTCTTCTCGCCGCACGATCCGGGGGTGCTCTATGCCGCCGGCAACGTGCTCTTCAAGAGCCTCGACGAAGGCGCCAGCTGGCAGGCAATCTCCGGCGATCTCACTCGCGACGACAAATCGAAGATGGGACCCTCGGGCGGCCCGATCACCAAGGACAACACCAGCGTCGAGTATTACGGCACGATCTTCGCCGCTCTCGAGTCGCCGCAAACTCCGGGACTGCTGTGGGCAGGCTCGGACGATGGCCTGCTCCACCTGTCGCGCGACGGTGGCGACAAGTGGGAGAACATCACGCCGAAAGATCTACCCGAGTGGTCGCAGATCAACTCGATCGAGGCCCACCCCTCCGAGCCTGGCGGCCTCTACCTTGCCGCCACGCGCTACAAGCTCGACGACTTCGAGCCCTATCTGTTCAGGACGACCGACTACGGCGCCACCTGGTCCCGCATCGACGCTGGCATCGATCGGCTGCACTTCACCCGGGTGATCCGTGCCGACCCGGATCGCGCCGGCCTGCTCTACGCCGGGACCGAGAACGGGATCTATGTCTCCTTTGATGACGGCGCCGCCTGGCAATCCCTTCAGCTCGAGCTACCGATCGCGCCGATCACCGACCTGGCGGTGAAGGCGAAAGATCTCGTCGCCGCCACCCAAGGGCGGGGCTATTGGATCCTCGACGACCTCTCCCCTCTGCACCAGCTTGCGGCCGATCAGGCCGAGGCGCCGATACACCTCTTCACTCCCCGGCCGACTTATCGATTGGCCGCTGGTGGCGGCCAGCGCGAAGCGGTCAGCATGGGCAAGAACCCACCGGGCGGCGTGGTGCTCCACTTCCTGCTCGCCGAAGAGCCGGCGGAAGACGTCGAGGTGGCGCTCGAAATCCTGGAAGTCGACGGGACCGCGATCCGCAAGTTCACCCGCAAGCCGAAGCCCGGTGCAGAGGATGGCGAAAAGCCAGAGGACGACGGCGGCGAAGATCTGCGGCAGCTGGAGCTCGAGGCCGGCGGCAACCGCTTCGTGTGGGACATGCGCTACCCCGGTGCCCGCAAGTTTCCCGGCATGGTGCTGTGGAACAGCCGACTCGCCGGCCCGGGGGCGGTGCCAGGCACCTATAAGGCGCGCCTGACTGTTGGCGAGCAGACGGCGGAGACCCCCTTCGAGGTTCTGCCCGATCCGCGCTCCAAGGCCACCGCGGACGACTACCGTCAGCAGTTCGACTTCCTCGTCGCGGTGCGCGACAAGCTGTCCGAGACCCACGACGAAATCGGCCGCATCCGCGACGCCAAGGGCCAGATCGAAGCCCTGGCCAAGCGTCTCGGTGACGACGCCGAGGCCGAGCCCCTGGTCACCGCGGGCAAAGAGCTGGTGGAGCAACTGGGCGAGATCGAGAAGGCCCTCTACCAGACCCAGAATCGCAGCCGACAGGATCCGCTCAACTTCCCCATCCGCCTCAACGACAAGCTCTCGGGCCTCAGCGGCCTCGCCGCTTTCGGCGACCAACGCCCCACCGCACAGATGGAAGCGGTGAGAGTCGAGCTCAGCACCGCCATCGACGCCGAG
>JBCCGX010000608.1:0-6324 GCA_039029035.1 Acidobacteriota bacterium
GCCAGCGGCGCCACGGCTCCAGCGCTCGAAGGCGTGGAAGGCGCCGCCGTCGATGTCGCTCAGCGCGAAGTGGGCCAGGTAGAGCTGATGGGTGGCCCATTGCGAGCTGCGCTCGGGCAAACCGGGCTGCAGGGCTTGGCGGAAGAAGGTCAGCTGGTAGCCGAACCGGTGGCCTTCGTCGTCGGCCAGGTGCCCGGTGAAGTACCACCATTCGGTCTTGAACTCGGGGTGAGGGCCATGGTCTTCCGGGAAGCGAAACGCACGCGGCTCAAGGGCGAGAGCGTAGCCCTCGGTCGCATTGTCGGCCAACGCGTCGACGGCCGACATGGGCGCGCCTTCCGGGGCGCTCTCGGCCGTGTCGGTCCCTCGCTGCTCGACCCCATGGCAAGCTGTGAGCCAGGGGAGCCCCAAACAAAGACATGGCAACATGTACAGCCAGAGGGGAAAGCGTCTTCGCATCTCACTCCTCGCGTAGCGCCAGAGCCGGCGACGAGCGTGACAGCCGGTAAGCCGGAAAAAGCCCGGCCAGCAGCGCCGCCGCCAAGGCCAAGACCAGGGCCTGGGCGAAAATGGCCGGAGGCAGCTCCATCTGCAAGGTCCAGCCGAAGGACCGGCGATTGATGATGTGGATCAGGAGCGCCGCCAGGGCGGCGCCGAGAGGTAGGGCGAGGAGTCCCGCGATCCAGCCCATGAGCCCGCATTGAGTGCTCACCAGGCCCCAGACCTGGCCGGGTGTGAGGCCACCGGCGCGCAGCACGCCGAATTCGCGCATGCGCTCCAACTGCAGCGCCATCAAGGCACTCAAGACGCCGATGAAAGCGACCAGCACCGCCAGCAGGCGGAGCACGTTGGTGATCACGAAGGTGCGGTCGAAGATCTCGAGCGACGCCTCGCGCAGGTCGCGATTGGAGATCCAGCGCAGCCCCGGTTCGTTGTCGGTTCGGTCGCGGAGGCTCTCGATGAGCTGCTGGCGATCGACGCCTTCGCGGGTGAAGAGGCCAATCGAGAAGATCGCGCGATCATCCCAGAAGCGATTGTAGGTCGCTCGGCTGAGGGTCACCACCCCGCGGTCCGAGCCGTAGTCGTAGTAGACGCCAGCGATCTCGAAGCTCTGTGTTCCCCGATCGGTGCGCAGCTCGATCAGCGAGCCGACTTCCAGGTCGCGGTGGTAGGCCAGAGATTCCGACACGATGGCGGCGCCCTGGTGCTGGAAGCGCTGCCAGATCTCGTCCGGATCGCCACGCACGAAGTCGAAGGTGGTGAATGCCGGCCGTTCAGTCCTCAAGGCGCCGAGGGCGACCGGGCCTTGCGACGAGCGCACGGTGACCCGTCGGTAAGTGGTGGCGAAGTCGACTCCGGGGGTGCTCTCGACCTGAGGCAGGATGGATGGATCGAGAGTCGCGCTGCCGCCCTGGGCGCGGCGCTCGGCCGGCGCCACATAGACGTCCGCTGCCAGGGTCACATCGAGCCAACGGATGAGGGTCGAGCGAAAGCTCGTCACCATCACCCCGACGCCGATCGTCACCGACACGGCGATGACCAGGGCGGCCATGGCGACGCCGGTGCGACTCAAGGTCGTTGCGACGCCGCGCGCCGCCATTGCGCCGAGGATGCCGAATGTCCTCTGCATCGGACCGGCGAGCCAGCGGCTGAGGTGGAAGGTCGCCGTTGGAACCAGCGCGGCAAAACCCAAGACGAAGAGAAAGAGGGCCGCAAAGCTGAGCACGATGTCCTTGGTCGGCAGCGCCAGCAGGGCGCCGGCGGCGGCCAGGAGGGCGCCGCCGATCAGCGCCCCGCGCCGTAGGCCACGCCGTGTGACACCCTCGAGGCGTGAGCGGGAGAGAGCCAGCCGCGGGGCGACGGAGGTGGCCTCGCGTGCCGGCCGCAGGGTGGCCAGGAGGGTGCCGAAGACGCCTAGAGCGACGCCTTTGAGCAGAGCTCCCCAGGGCAAGGCGACGCCGGTCACCGAAAGAGTGAAGTAGAGGTCGTTGATCGTTCGGACGACCAACTGCAAGAGCCCTTGGGCGAGGCCGATGCCGAGAGCGACACCGAGGGCGGAGCCGACCAGGCCGATGACCATCGCCTCGGCCAAGATCAGGCCGAAGATCTGTCGCCGGGTGACGCCGAGGGCCCGCAGAGCGCCGAGCAGCGGGCGCCGTTGCACGACCGAGAAGGTCATCGTGTTGAAAATCAGGAACATGCCGACCAGGAGCGCGAGCAAGCTGAGAGCCGTGAGGTTGAGGCGGAAGGCGCGGGTCATTTGCTCCAGGGCGCCGGAACGGGCTGATTTGGCCACCAACTCCGCCCCCAGCGGCAGCGCCTGCTGCAGTCGCGCTACTTGGGCCTCGCGCTCGGCGCCCTCGCCGAGGTAGAGGTCGATCCGGCTCAAATGGCCTTCCAATCCGAGAACCTCTTGCGCGGTGGCGAGGTCGACGATCAACAGGTCGGTCAGGGCTTGCCGCGCCAGATCGTCCGGCGGTGTCAGGGGGCCGAGGATCTCGAGCTCGATGAGGCGACCGTCGGCCTGCAGTGGCAATGGGTCGCCGGCCTCGACGCCGAGAGTCGCGGCGAGCTCGGTGCCGAGATAGGCCGCATTGGGAAGGGTCAGGAAATCCATCGCGCGATCGTCGCCAGTGGCGAAGCGCGGCGTAAAGGAGCGCACCGTCTCGTCGACGAAGAGGTCGATGCCCAGCAGGCGAAGGCTTCGCTGGTCGCCGGCCGCGGCGACGACGCCCTCGACGATCGGCGCCGAATTGCGGAAACCGAGCTCGGTGCGCAAAAGACTGTAGACCGTCTCGTCCAGACCGGCGGGGCCGCCGACGATCTCGTGGGTGGCCCGGCCGGCGACCCCTTCGATACTGAGCTGGAAGGCGCGGCGGGCGCTCGAGTTGGCCAAGTCGATGCCGACCACCACCGCCACCGCCACCGCCACCCCGAGCACGGACAGGCCGATCAGCCATGGGTGGCGGAACAGATGGCGACGGCTGGCGCGGCGGAGTAGGGGCGTCACAAGTGGCTCCGGCCATCACCGCCGGGCATGAATGCCCGTGCTATGGAAGGCGCCTGGTGCCCAGGCTTGCCGGCTAAAGCCGATCTTTCGGCTGGCGGCTTCAGCCGCAAAGCCCGCTTGCGGGCGCCTTGCATAACACGGGGGTTTACCCCCGTCGGAGGGCGGTCCGCTGAACGGCGGTCGTGGCTTGGCATCTTCACGGCTGGTTCCCGGTCTCGAAGACCGCCGAAGAGATATCATGCCTGGCATGTGGATCCCTAGAAATGCTCTCGTTTTCCTCGTCGCTCTTGCTATGTTCGTGGTGCCGTGGCCGACCCTGGCGGATGAAGCCAAGGCGAGTCACACCCCCATCCTGCCGCCGATCCTGCCGTGGGACGGCGCGAGTCGCGAGCTGATGGCTGCACCGGATGATCCCTGGATCACGCCGTCTGAGGTCAGCGGGCTCACTCGCACACCGCGCTACGAAGAGACCTTCGCCTGGCTCGGCAAGTTGGTTGCGGCCGCTCCCGAGCTACGCATGGTTTCCCTCGGCCGCAGTGACGAAGGCCGAGAGATCTACATGGTCGTCGCCAGCCGCGAAGGCACCGACGATCCGCGGAAGCTCGCAGCCAACGGCAAGCCCACCGTGCTGGCCCAGGCGGGTATCCACTCCGGCGAGATCGACGGTAAGGACGCCGGTCTGATGCTGCTGCGTGACATGACGGTGGGCGGTCGCGAGACCGCGCTGCTGGACCGAGTCAACCTCCTCTTCATCCCCATCCTGTCGGTGGATGGGCACGAGCGGTTCTCCGCCTACGGACGGATCAACCAGCGCGGGCCGGAGGAGATGGGCTGGCGCACCAACCGGCGTAATCTGAATCTCAACCGCGATTACGCCAAGCTTGATACCCCCGAGCTGCGCGCCGTGGTGCGGGCCATCGAGCGCTGGCAGCCGCACCTCTATCTCGATCTGCACGTGACCAACGGGTCCGACTACCAATACGACATCACCTTCGGCTGGAACAGCCCGCACGCCTGGTCACCCAACATTTCAGGCTGGCTCGAAGACGTGTTGAAGCCCGCCGCGCTGCGCGACCTGGAAGCCGCCGGTCATGTTGGCGGTCCGCTCATCCTGTCGGCGAACGGGCGCGACCTTGCCGCCGGCTTCCCCGATTTCACCGCTTCGCCGCGCTTCTCCAACGGCTACGGCGATGCGCGCCACCTGCCGACCGTTCTGGTGGAGAACCACTCGCTGAAGCCCTACGACCAGCGAGTCTTGGGCACCTACGTTTTCTTGCGCAGCGCTCTCCGGGCGGCAGGCGAAGCGGGCGAGTCGTTGCGTCGCGCCATCGCCACCGATCGTGCCGCTCGCCCGGTCGAAGTGACCCTGGGCTGGAATCCGTCCCCGGATCTCACTCAGCCGGTGCCCTTCAAGGGCGTCCGGGTGGAGCTCGTGCACTCGTTCATCACCGGCGGCCTGGTGCCGCGCTGGACCGGGGAGCCGGACGCATCCGATGTCCTGTGGATCCCGATGCGGGAGCCGATCGCCGCCATCGCCCGGCCCGCGGCCTACTACATCCCGGCAGCTTGGCGCGCGATCGCCGATCGCCTCGAGCTACACGGCATCGTGGTAGAGAAGCTGTCCGAGCCCCGCACGGTCGAAGTCGAGATGCTGCGTTTGCCCGAAGCCAAGCTGGCCGCCACACGCAATCCTTTCGAGGGCCACGCTCGGGTCGATCCGGGGCAGGTCGTCGTCGAGAACCGGGAGCTGCAACTCGCGGCCGGTTCCTTCCGGGTCGACACCGACCAACCGCTGGGTAATCTCGCCATCCTGCTACTCGAGCCGGAATCCCCCGACTCCTACTTCCAGTGGGGTTTCTTGCTCGAGATCCTGAACCGGACCGAATACGTCGAGTCCTACGTCATGGAGCCGATGGCGCGGCGTATGCTGGAGGAGGATCCGGCCCTGGCCGAGGCTTTTCGCGCCAAGCTCCTGTCCGATCCCGAGTTCGCCGGCAGCCCGCGCCAGCGCTTGCAGTGGTTCTATGAGAAGACGCCGTTCTACGACCCGGAGTATCGCCTCTATCCGATCGCCAGGAGCCGACCGGACGCGGGGTAGTCCCTGCCGACCTTTGGCCGTTTCAGGTGGGACAAGCTCCACCCTACGATCGACGGCTCAACCGGTATCGTGCTCGCGAGGTCGTCCTTGTGGAGCGAGCACGCAGCGAGCGTGTTAGCCCAATCCAGGTGCTCCGGCGTAGGCGGGGAGGGCCGGTTGACCGCCTAGGTGGCAGTAGAGGACCTTGGACCCGGCAGGGATCTCGCCCGAACGCACCATGCCGATCAGGCCAGCGAGAGACTTACCCTCGTAGACCGGGTCGGTGAGCATGCCTTCGGTGCGCGCACCGAGGTGGATGGCGTCGACAGTCGGCTCGTCTGGCACGCCATAGGCGGGGCCCTCGTAGCCCCCGACGAGGTGAATCTCGTCGTCGCGTAAGGGGCGGCCGAGGTCGATCGTCTCGGCCGTGTTGTTGGCGATGCGGGTGACCTGCTCCAGCGTCTGTTCGAAGGTGGCCGAGGCGTCGATGCCTATCACCTTGCGACCGTCGCGGTCTTCCAACGCGAAGCCGGTGATCATGCCGGCGTGGCTCGAGCCGGTGACGGTGCAGACGATAACGTGGTCGAAGAAGAGGCCGTGCTCGGCCTCCTGGGCGGCGACCTCCCGTGCCCAATTGGCAAAGCCGAGGCCGCCGAGGGGGTGATCCGAGGCGCCGGCTGGGATGGGGTAGGGCTTGCCGCCCGCGCTCTCGACGGACTCGAGGGCGCGCTTCCACGAGTCGCGGATGCCGATGTCGAAGCCAGCCGGATCGATGCGGATATCACCACCCAGGATGCGGGTGAGCTGGATGTTGCCCACCTTGTCATAGCACACGTCAGGCCAGTCGACCCAGCCTTCTTGGACGGTGACCGCGCCGAGCCCGAGGTGCCGCGCCACACCGGTGACCTGACGGGTGTGGTTCGACTGGATACCGCCGATCGAAACCAGGGTGTCGCAACCCGTGTCGATGGCCTCGGCGGCCAGGTACTCGAGCTTGCGCACCTTGTTGCCGCCAAACGCGATACCGGAGTTGCAATCTTCCCGCTTGGCCCAGATCTCGACTCGGCCGCCGAGTGCTTCGCCCAACCGTGGCAAAGGATGAATGGGTGAGGGACCGAAGAGCAAGGGCTCGCGGCGGAAATCGTCGAGGCTCATGGCATGCTCCTTGAGGTATTGGCCTGATTAGTATAATCGTATACGATTCCGTCGTGTCAACGGTCGATCAAGTCCAGCGAAC
>JBCCGX010000609.1:0-6311 GCA_039029035.1 Acidobacteriota bacterium
CAGGGTGCCTCCGGCGGCGACGATGGCGTCGTTGGCGCGACGCTTCAGCCGCGCCCAGCGAGCGATGGCCTCGTCGGGATCGCGCGGGCAGCGAAAGAAGAAGGTGAAGTAGAGCGAGGCGCCGTCACGGTAGGGGTGGGAAAGATGGCACAGCACCGGGGTCTCCCGCTCGCCGCTCGCCGCGGCCTCGCGCAAGGCTTTGCCGACCGCTGCGTAGAGCGCGTCGAGGCGCGCCCAGGGGGCGGCGGTCTCGAGGGTCTCGGTGGCGAAGCCGACGTCCAGCAGACCGTCGCGTAGATAGGGGTGGCGGAAGCGGTCGGCGAGCCAGTGGCGACCGGGACTGGATCCCAGCCAGACCGCGCCGTGGTGGCGCAGCACGGTGCGCGTCGTCTCGAAGGTGTGGGCGACCTCATCGCGCGAGCCGTTGGCACCGAGGAGCAGCAGGCAACCGCTCTCACCGATGCCGCGCAGGCGCAGCCAGCCCCGGACCAGGGGCGCCCATCCGCGGCTCTTCAGTCCGACGGTCATCGCCACCTGGGTTTCCGCCGCATCGGACAGGCGCAACAGCGACAGGGGCACCGAGCCCTGGACCAAGGCACGCGCGGCTTCGGCGCCGGTCGCCCAATCGGGCACCAGCACCGCTTCGACCCGCTGGGCCGCCGGTCGGCGCCGGATGCGCACCGTTGCCCGGGTGACGACGCCGAGGCGCCCCTCGCTGCCCAGGGCGAGCTGGCGCAGGTCCGGGCCCGCCGCCGAGGCCGGCAGTGCCGGCAGGCTCAGTCGGCCGCTCGGTGCGATCAGGTCGAGGCCGGCGACGAGCGACTCGATCCGGCCGTAGCCAAGAGATTCTTGCCCGGCGGAGCGGGTGGCGATCCAGCCGCCGAGGGTCGATAGCTCCCAGGATTGCGGGAAGTGCCCCAGGGTCCAGCCGCGGTTGGTGAGGGCGGCCTCGATCTGCGGACCCGTGGAGCCGGCGCCGAAGGTCGCGAGCCCGGAGGTCTCGTCGAGCTCGTCGAGACCCGAGAGGTGACCGAGATCGACGGTGATGACCGGCGCCGGGTCCGGCGGTGGATTGACCCCGCCGGTGACCGAGGTGCCGCCGCCCCAGGGGATGATCCGCCAGCCCTGTCGGTCCGCCGTGTGCAGCAGCGTTTCGAGCTGTGCCGCATCGGCCGGGCGGGCCACCGCGTCCGGTAGCCGCCTGACCGTCGCCGAGCGCAAGCGCAGCAGGTCGGGTAAGCCACGCCCCTGGCTGTGGGCCAGGCGATCGAGAGGATCCGTGGCGGTCTCGCAACCCAGGTCCGGCAGCTCGGCCGGTGCCGGTGTCTCCACCGCAGCCGGGTCGAGAGCCGGGAGGGGCTCCGGGGCGCCGAGGCGCTCCCGCAGCCAGTCGAGCATCTCGGCCGACGGCGGGAAGCTCTTGCCGAGGAAGCCCCAGCCATCGAGTCGACGCCGCCGGCTCGCGTCGTGCCCTACCAATACCAGCACGCCGCGGTGATCAGCGCCGCGACCACCAACAGGATGACCAGCAGGCGTCGGCGCTGGCTCGCCATCTCGAGATCGACCGGCGACAACAGGAGCTGGTCGTCGAAGACGCCGCCACGGAACTTGGACCGTTGGAAAGGACTATTCATGGATCGTCTCCTCGCGCCGCAGGTCAGCTGAAGGTGCGTGGGTGGTAAACCGACATGACCTCTTCGAGCATCGCTTCCCGGCTGTCGAACCGCCTCTGATCGTAGCAGCCGAGGGGATTGGCCAGGGCGTTGATCAGGCAACGGTTGCAGAACGAGCACGGACGTTCGGGCAAATCCTTGCCGGAAGCGAGGATCTGCGGCAGGTCGTTGTTGGCGATCAACGGGCGGGCGATGGTCACCGCGTCGCAGTACTCTTCTTCGATGACTCGGCGAATCAGCTTGGCATCCTGGAAGCCGCCGGTGACCATCACCGGAATGCCGACCCGCTGCTTGACCGCCTTGGACTCCTCGGCGCACACCCCTTCGATCGGCCGTGCCTTCTTGGTGCGGTTCCACAGCAGCCGGAAGAGGGGGCGCAGCAGGTTGAAGCGGAAGAACGACAGGTTGAGGTAGCCGCGCACGCCGCTCGAGGCGATGTTCGGATACCACCAGGTCGACTCGTCGAGGGGGAAGCCGCCGGAGGGCAGCACCGGGTGGGGCGCGAAGCTGCCGATCGAAACATGGATCGCATCGAGCCCCGCCTCTTCGGCCATCTCGCAGATACGAATCGAGTCTTCCAGATCGTTGCCCGGCTTCTCCCACGGATAGAGCGCGTTGTTCATATCCAGCGCGTTGAGCTTCGCTTGCAGGTGGAAGTCGTCTCCCACTTCCTGGCGGATACCGCGGATGATCTCGATCAGGAAGCGGGCGCGGTTCTCCGTCGAGCCGCCGTACTCGTCGTCGCGGTCGTTGATCCCCGAAGAGAGGAATTGGGTGATCAGATAACCGTGGGCGGCGTGCAGCTCGATGCCGTCGAGCCCGGCCTCGCGCACCCGGCGGGCGGCATCGACAAATTGCTGGATGACCTCCTTGATCTGCGCCTTGGTCATCTTTTCGGACAGCAGACCGTGGAAGGTGTCGTTGTCGCCGGTCGATGACAGGCCGCGATTCATCAGGTTCTCCACCCCGGCGAAGTCGCGTTGGCGTCCGGAGTGGCTGATCTGCATGATGAACTTGCAGTCGTGCTCGTGGATCTGCTTGCCGAGCTCTCGCCAGAAGGGGATCTTGTCGTCGTGATCGATCATCGCGTACTGCGGCAGGATGCGGCCGCGGACCGAGATCGGTACGTGGGAGGAGATGATCGCGCCGCAGCCGCCGCGGGCGAATTTGAGCTCCCAGTTGATCCGGGTGGAGCCCCCGGAGCCATCGTAGTTATCGAATTTGCCCGAGATACTCGAGCGAAAAATTCGATTCTTGACCGTCAGGTTGCGAAATTCGAGCGGCTGGAAAATGACATCATCCACCGACGACCTCCTTCCGGTCAGATCCGTAGTCATAGCAAACAAAGGCAAAAAAACGCACTGATGCAAGGTTGCTGACCTTTTATAACAATCCGTCTGGAGCGCGTCAAACGACAGCTCACTGAATCCTCGGCCACGATCTGCCGTAAGATCAGAACGACTGATCACTCGTTGGAGACCCCTCTATGCAACATCGTGCTCGCATCCTTCTCGCTACGTTCTTCATCCTTCTCGCGGCGTCTCCGGCCTCCGCCGAGACGTCGGCCGAAGCCCGCAAGTGGCTCGATAAACTCACGGCCAATTTCGACGAAGGGCCTCTTCAGGTGAGCTACTCGGCCCGGCTGAGCCTGGCCAGCATGGGCTTCACCGGTACTTTGAACGGGCGCTATGCCCAGGCCGATCCCACCCATTCGCGCATGGAGCTCGATCTGGAGCTCGCCGGCCCGCCCGGCATGTCGGCCGAGCCGATGAAGATGAAGGTGCTGAACGTCACCGACGGCACTACGGTGTGGACGGAGCTCGAGAACGCCGCTCTCGGCGGCAGCCAGGTGTCGAAAGTCGCTTTGGAAGACGCCGCCAAGCTGGCTGCCAGCGCCGGGGCCGGCATCACCCTCGACCCCGCCGGTATGGACCCTGTGGCGCAGATGCGGTCTCTGACCGAGACGATGGACTTCGAGGTCGTGGAGCGCTCGGAAGGGACGGTCACCTTGCGCGGCACGCTCACCGATCAGACCAACGCCATGCTGGCTCAGCTGGCCGGCCCCGGTCCGGTCGCCTTCCTCTTCGTGCTCGACGAAAGCACCGGCTTTCCCACCGAGCTGCGGGCCGAAGGCGAGACGCCCTTCGTCGAAGTCGAGTTCACCGGCCTGGAACGGCCGAAGTCGCTGCCCTCGGAGCTGTTCCAATACACTCCGCCCGAAGGTGTGACCGTTCTCGACCGCGGCGCCTCCCTGCAGTAGAGGGCGCAGTTCAGTGGTGAGCCGCAGCACTCGGTCCCTTGCGAGCGGCGCTGCGCTGAACTCGCAGGGCCCTCTCCGAGCAGTACTCTCCAGTTCGGCGAGGTTGCCGTACCGAGTGAGGCCCTGCTCAGACACGCCTCCGCGCCGTTCTCAGGGATCCGAGTGCCGCTCCTCGATCGGCAATCTACGCCCGCATCCGACAGAACTGCCGAGGAAGCGGCAGGCGGCGGATGGTAGGCTACAGATTCTCTGCCTGAACCACCGAGCCCGAACGGCTCCGTAGGAAGGAGCGCGCCATGGTCTGTACTGTCGTCGTCGAGAAGGTCATCCCCGCCGACCGGGATCTCGTCTTCGAAACGGTGCCGGACACGACCTCCAACTGGAAGGTTTTTTTCACCGGCTTCAAGCCCTTCGTCGGTGCTATCACCCACGCCGAGATCGAAGGCGGTGGTCCGGTGGTCCCCGGCGCCCACCGCCTGATCGACTTCTCCGACGGCACCCACATCGTCGAGCTCATCCTCGACCACGACCGTCCGAGTCGCCACCACTACAAGGTGATCGAGCCGACCAAGCTCCAGGGCCTCACCATGTCCGAGATCGACAGCAACTGGGACTTCCTGGTGGAAGGCGAGGGCCAGTGCCGCATCCGCTGGACCTACAGCCTGACCCCGCGTAACTTCCTCACGGTCCCCGTCGTCGCCACCGTCGGCCGCTTCGGCTTCCGGGGCGCGATGCGTAATCAGCTGGATGCGATCCAGCAGTACTTTGCTGAGCGGCGGGGTTGAGCCATCGACGGGGGTTCACCCCCGTCGCACCTACATCGTCTTCATATACTCGATCAGCGCCCGCTTGTCCTCGTCCGGCAGTTCGGCGCCGTATTCGTGGCCGCGATCGGGGATGAAGTCGGGCACGATGTTGTGCTCCAGCAGCAGGGGCACGACGTCCTCGAAGTTGCCACCTTCGAGCCGCGCCATGATCGTCTCTTTGTCGAGATTGAGCTTCACCCAATCGACATTGGCCAGGAGCACGGTCGGGGTGCCGGCCGGTACGTCGAGCCAGCGGCGGCCGGGTAGCACGGGTTTGGAGTCGACGCTGGTGCGGTAGATGGCGTCGATGCCGTCGCGCTTTTCGGGCCACAGGAGCTTCTCGACCGCGTCATCGAAGGCCGCCATGCGCCCTTCGACTGACGGATCGCCGGTGTACTTGCCGACCGAGTTGTTGTGCAAGAACGGGGCGAAGGCCCACACACCGTAGAGCGGGAAGGGCTTGTAATAACCCTGACCCGGTGGGAATTCGAAGGGGATCGGGTTGTCGGGATCGTACGGGTTGTAGAACTCCGTCGAACCGCCGGAGGGCTGGTTCTTGTAGGTGGCGGTGGAGAACTGGTCGTAGATGTGACCCCGGGCCGAGTTGTTGTTCATCGCTCGCGCCAGGTTGGCGCCGATCTCGATCGCCGGGTAGCGCCGCTCGTCACCCAGCAGGTTGTCGTCCAGGAAGTCGTCCTGCATCACCGCTTCGCGGAACCAGGGAATCGCCGTCTCGGGATCGTAGTCATTGTAGTCGTCCATCGGCGGCTGCTTGGACGAGTGGCACCAGGCGCAGTTCTCGGCGAAGACGATCTTGCCGCGTTTCAGCACCTCTTGATCGTCGGTCAGGTAGGCCGCGCCGCCGGGGGCCGAGGCCAGGTGGTAATCCGGGTTCTGCGACTCGAGGAAGGTCGCCAGCTTCTCGGCGTGGTCGTTGGCGACGCTCCACTCGTCACAGACCTCCGCCGCCTTGTCGAAATCGAAGACCTTCTGCGGTGTGCCGTTGACCAGCGGTATGTGCCGCGTGACCCAATACTTGAAGCACAAGCCGATGTTCAGATACACCCGCAGCCCGGCGGTCTTGACCGAGAAGTCGGAGCCGTCGATGAAGAGATGGAGAGTGTCTTCCACCGTGCCGTCGTTGCGCTCCTCGGCGAAGCGCTGGCGCCCCTTGACGTGGGTTACGGCGCGGATCGCGTTGGGGTTGTTGACCAGGTCATTGGCCAGTCGCGTGGGGTCCGAGGTGCCGCGTGCCTGACTCTTCAGGATGTGCCACTCGAAATCTTCCTCGGTGACCGCGCCGGAGTAGAAGATCGTCTCGTTGAGGTACTGGTTGCCGACCATCGAGTCAACGTTGTCCCACGCCGGGTTGCGCGGATCTTCCGGTGGGTTCGTCGGGCTGAAGCCCAGATGGCAAACGCCGCAGGTCAGCCCGATGCGGAAGGGCGGCTCGATCAGCGAGTTATGGGCGTACTTTTCCGCATCCCACAGCTTGGGCTTGTACTTGGGATTGGGGATCTTGCGGAAGCCGAGAGCGCCGGACGATTTGGGGTCCTCACACTCATCCAGCCA
>JBCCGX010000610.1:0-6310 GCA_039029035.1 Acidobacteriota bacterium
ACCGGACTCGAAGCCGTCTTCGAAGATCGGGCCGGGGTCGCGCAGACGCAGGTAGTAGACGTCCTGCTCACCGTTGAAGGTGGCGGAGTAGGCGACATGCACTGCGTCGTTCTCCGACACCATGTCGTAGTAGTCGCCGATCTTGTTTTGCTGCGGCCAGCCGAGATGGGGATCGAAGGACGGCGAAACCGGTTCGTTGGCCGACCAGGTGACGCCGCCGTCTTCGGAGAACGAGTAGTAGAGCACCGAGTCGAAGCCACCCGGGTCGTCGCGAGTGTCGTTCCAGATCGCATCGAGACGACCGTTGGGGGCGACGGCCAGAGTGCCGAACCACTGCCAGGTGTTGCTGCCGGCGGGGTCGTCGTTGATGCGGATCGGGGCGCTCCAGGTGGCGCCGCCGTCTTCGGAGCGCACCAGATGGACGTCGAGCGGATCGGCGCCGGGTGGATCGACCGACATCAGGACGTAGACCCAGCCGGAGCGCGGCCCGAGGCCGGAGTCGACCGCCACCCACACCTGGCCCACTAGGCCGCCGGGATTGGGGCCGCCGAAAGCGCCCGCCGTGCCGCCGAGATCGACGGTGAGGTTGGAGTCGAAGGCGGGCGCCAGACCCGGATCGCGCAGGGTGGTGGACTTGATCACCGAGATGCTGCCGCCGTCGTTGCCGGCGACGTAGACTTCGCCGGTGGGGCCGACCGCGGTGGTGCCCCAAACCGGCTGGGTGGGGATCGAGATGGGGGTCTCGTACGAGTCGCCGCCATCGGTCGAGCGGGTGAAGCTGTTCGGGCCGCAGCAGCTGGCGAACTGTGACCAGTTGCTGTAGATGTGGCCGCTGCCCAGGCCGCCGGTACGATCGATCGCCATCCACTGCTTGTCGCCACCGTTGGCGAAGACTCCGCCATCCCAGGTGGCGCCACCGTCGGCGGAGCGGAAGACGTCGCAGACGAAGTCGCCACCAGGCACGCCCAGACTGTTGTAGTAGAAGTTGCCATCGGCGTCGGAGTCGAGCACCGGATCGGAGCGGAAGATCCCGGGCTCGATGACGCTCACCGACCAACTCTGGCCGCCGTCGTCGGTGTAACCCCAGCCCGCTTGGCGAAAGTTGCTGGTGATGGTGTCGAACTGACGCCATCCGATAGCGATGCGGTTCGAGTTGTTGAGATCGACCGCGATCGATGGCTCGTTGGCGGCGTCGCCGACGATGTTGTCGCCGTTCTCGTCGACGTTCACCTGCACACTGGCCGCGGCGCCGCGGCGCCAGATCCGTGCCGGGCTGGTGACTCGAGCCTCCCGCGGGACGACGATCGGGGCGTCGTCCGGTCGTTCGTCGTGGACCGCCTGGGCCGGTGCCTCGTCGGGCAACGTGACCGCGGGCGGTTGGGCAGTGGTGGGGGATGACAGCAGAACGAGGATCGGCAGCAGCTGGCGTGCAGGCATGACGAAGGCTCCAAGAAGCGAGTCAGGGATGAGGGTGGCGGCCGGCGGCGTGCGAAAAGTTCAGACGATCCGACTCTGTCGGGTCCATCGAATCTCGTCAAGCCCCAACCCAGTGACTCGTCCAGATCGCATCCCACAACCCTGTAGGGCCGCAGCCCTCGGCCCCTTGCGGGCGGCGCTGCCGGTGGCTCAGGGCGTCAAGCCCGGGTCGTGGAACAAGGGCAGGTCGAAGCGCTCGCCGTCGTCGACGATTCGAAGCGCCTGTAGCTCGGGGTGCTCGTCGAAGCGCTCCAGGACGAGGTGATAGGAACGGCCCGAGCGGCGGTCACGCAGGGCGGTTGGGATGCTGCCGTTGAGCACGCCCCAGTGGGCGACGCGCAGCAGATCGTTGTCGTAGGCGCCGACGTCGACCCGCGAGACGCGATAGTCGTAGACCACCAAGGTTTGTGGGTAGATGTCGGGCCGGGGGATCGGTCGCTGGCGCACGAGCTCGGCTTCGACCACGAGACGCGGGGTCGGTCGACGGTTGCGCCAGCGCGCCGCCTGTGCCTGGTGCTGCTGGAGAATCTCTGCACCGCTCAAAGCTCGATCGTAGAGCGCCAGACCTTCGACGGTGCCGCGCCAGCGCTCGGCCTTGGGGGTGTCCGCCGAACGAGCTCCCAGCACCAGCCGCTGATTCGCCGGGTGGGCGAGGACGCCGGGCCACTCGCGCTCGACCAGGCGCTCACCGTCGCCGTAGGCGATGAACCGGCCCGGCTGGTGGGTCAATGCGACGTGGCGGGTTTGGTCGGGTGGGAGGGGAAAGAGATCGACCAGGGTGGGCTTGTCTGAGGGCGAATCGGCGCCTGGCGCTCGCAGACGCAGGCTGGCGACGAGGGTTTCGTAGCGCTGCTCCAGGGCCAGGACCACCGTGCCGTCCGGCGCCTGCAGGGTGACGATCGGTTGCGGCCGGCGCGGCCGAGCCCCGGGCGTGATCGCCAGCTCGACGGTGATCGCTTCGGATTGTGCCAGGGCCTTCGCCAAGCTAGCGTCCATTGCCGGCTCGAGAGTGAAGGCGCCGCCGCCCAGATCCATGGCGAAGTGGCGTGAGATGCGTGCCTCATCTTGCGGCAGCACCCGACAAAGGGTCGCTCCGTTGGCGTCCGGCAGAGTGTTTCCCGAGCGCTCGCTCTGCCAGGCGAAGAGCAGCCCTTGGTGGGCGATGGGCCAGGGTGGGGTCAGCGGCTCGGCGAAGGCAGAATCGGTCGCTCGCGGCCAGGGATCGCCACGGCCGTCGCCGACGGTGAAGTCGCCGTACATACCGTGCTTGGCCTGGCCGAGGGTTCCGAGGCGGGTGACACGACGTCCGTCCGGGGTCATCACCGCCATGGTTTGATGGTGCTCGTCGACCGCCACGATGTAGCGCGGGTCGTTGGATGACCAGCGGTGGTTGTCGAAGCCGCCGAGGTAGGGCCAGCGCAGAATGGAATTGATACCGCCCGGGCGGATGGCCGTGAGTGGCGCCTCCTTGTGTGGATTGTGCAGCGACGTGGCGCTGCGGCCGTCGGGGGACAGGCTGACCGAGCAGGTCCCGGGGAGCTTGCCGCTGCGGCCGTCGGAGGTCTTCCAGCTGCGTTTGGCGACGTAGGACCAGATACCGTCGCGGCCGAGCCGAATGTCGCACTCGTAGCCTCCGGTGCCGAGCTTCGTCAGGCCGGGTAACTCGGTGGTTTCGCCAACCAGGGACACGCGGTACCAGGCACGGCGTCCGTGGCGGTTGAGCACCACGGCGACCTCGTCGTTGCTCAACCAATGGACCCCACCACTCGCCTCCACGCCGCGGGCCACAGTATGGATCGTCTCGTCGTCGCGTCGCATCCGTCCCTTGGCTTCTTTGCCGTCGATCCAGGCGATCTTCGAGCTATCGGGCGAGAACTCAGGCTGCGCGCCCGGCGCCAGGAATTGGCTGACGCCAGTGGCGAGCTCGGTGAGATAGAGCCGGCCGGCGGCATGGTGCACCAGGGCGCCGTCGACGCACTGCTGGCGCAGCCAATCGGAGTCGGTTGGACTCGGTGACTGACCGGCGGCGGAACAAGGCTGGAGGACGGCGATCCAGAGGGCACTGTGCAAAAAATTTCGCACTTGTGGGCATGCTAGGAACGATGTGAGGCGTTGCATGGTGTTTCCTGAGGTTGACGAACTGGCTAGAGATGGCGATTGGGATTGATCTCGTCCATCGCCCAGCTAGCCCACTCACGGACCGGCGGAGCCGGATCGCGTGTGGCGTGGATCAGCGATGCGACGGCTGCCGGGTCGCCGATGCGTCCCAAGGCCTGGGCCGCTAGGGCTCGAACTTGTGGTGCTGAGTCGTGAAGACCACCCACCAGTCGCCCCACGGCACCGTGAGCCCCCAACTGACCGAGAGCTTCGGCAGCCTCGCCCCGAACCAGAGGCGACGGGTCGTCGAGAGCGCTGGCGATCACCGGCGTGGCGGACCGACCGATGGCCTGGGCCAGTGTCCTCACTGCCGCCTGGCGGACGCCTGGATCCGGATCGCTGGCAGCGCCTTCAATCGCACCACCTGCTGGCCGATGCTCGGCGAGCTCACCGAGAGCGGCCACCGCGGCGACCCGCACCTCGGCCTGGGGATCAGCAAGAGCTTCGACGATCTCGGGCAGGGCACTGTCGAGCTCCAACTCGCCGATCGCCCGCACGATCATCGCCCGTGCGGGAATGTCGCTGTCGTGTCGCGCGTGCAATAGTCCGGCCAGCGACGCCGGCGACTTGATCTCGCCCAGGGCCCAGGCCGCCATGCCGCGCATCTCGGGATCGGGGTCGCGCAACGCCTGCAGCAGCGCATCGACGGCGCGTGGGTCTTCCCGTTCGCCAAGCGCCCAAGCGGCCTGGAGTCGCAGATCTCGTGGCCCGTGCCGGAGCTCGATGAGGACCTGTTCGAGCGTTTTGCGGGCAGTGGATGACGCCGAGACGGTCGTGCCACCCACTCCGGTCAGAGGGCCACCCCTTCCGGTCAGGGGCGACCCAGCCATTGTTTGAGCCGTGGCCGCCGGCTCAGCCCGGCGAACCTCCGCCGTGGCGAGGAGCAGGATCGTCGAGACGATCAACAGAGGTGAGGCGAGAGCAGATACCGCCGAGTGCCGTGATTCTGGTGCCTGCAGGATATCGACAATCCGCTGCCTCAAGGGGTGTGACGTCAAGGCGGGCGTTGCCAGGCGTCGCGGCAGGCGTAGTCGACCCGCGGCGTCGGTCAAGAGTCGAGCGTAGGCGATCCGGTCAGCACCAGCGCGCAGCACCGTTGCGTCACAGGCCCGTTCGCGCTCCAGCAGGGCGGCCCGAGCGCCGAGCCACACGAGGGGGTTGGGCCAATAGAGGGCACACACCAGTCGCTCGACAGGCTGCAGCCAATGATCCCGCCGCTTCAGGTGCGCCAGCTCATGCAACAGGATCATCCTCAGTCGCTCGTCGTCCACTGTCGCCGCCCAGGGCGGCAGCAACAGGGTCGGTCGCCACCAGCCGCAGGTAAGCGGCACGTCGAGCTGCTGGGTGACTCGGACATCGACGTCGCCCAATCCCGAGGCCTGGCCGACCTGGAGTAGGAGCTCGCGACGCCCGCGGAGCGGCGCCCCATGCCAGTGAGCCAGAATGGCCAGCAGCGCCAGCTCGAAGACGGTTCGTGCGCTGAGGGCCAAGAAGCCGAGCAGCCAGAGAGTGCGCCAGAACGGTGCCTCGTCGGTGGCTGGCCTGGTGATCGGGGCGGTGGCCGGGAAGCCATCCGTCGGAGAGTCCACGACCCCGGGTTGCGCCGGGGGCACAAGCAGTCGATCGATCGTCCATGGCTGGCCGGCCATCGACGCTGGCAGAAGGGGCAAGGGCAGCTTGGGCAGAAGGCTGCTCGCCAGAGGCAGGAGCGCCAGGCCGAGGAAAGCGCAACGCCAGAGTCGAGCGCGCGCCTGGGTGGCCCCGCGCCCCACGGCCAGGGCGAGGAGAGCCGTCACGCAGAGGATCACACTGCTCTCGATCCACAGCATCGACGGCGACATGATCGTCAGCGCCGTGATCGTCAGGGACATTTCTCTTCCTCCATTCGACGGCTGGCGGCATCGATCAGCTGCGAGAGCTGGTCGAGGTCTTCCTGCCGCATGCGGCCGGCCGAGGCATCCAGCAGGGCCGCTGCCGCCTTGGGGGCCGAGCCGGCGAAGAAGGTGTCGACCAGGTGGGCGAGGGCCGATCGCCGGGCTCGCTCAGCGGGGATCTTGGGCCGATAGACGTAGCGTCTGGCGTCGTCCCGACGATAGCTCGCCAGCCCCTTGTCGACCAGGACACGCAGGATGCCGCGGACCGAGTTGTAGGCCGGTTTGTCCTCCAGATGCTCGAGGATGTCGGCGACTGTTGCTTCTTCCAGGCGGTACAGCACGTCCATGATCTGGGTTTCTCGGCGGCTCAAGTGTGAATGCAAATTTTTTTGCATTTGAACATCGTACGCCGCGCCGGCCCGCTCTGTCAAACGGCTTGTCGATCCCGGGGTTACGGGGTTTGTTCAGTGTCGACGACTTCGAAGTCGCCTTCAGAGAAGACGATCGCCAGCTCAACCCGGCGATTGCGCTGCCGCGATTCCGGATCGGTGCCCTCGACCAGGGGAGAGGTTTTACCCAGGCCGGTGGTGGAGAGGACGGCGGAATCGATCCCCGCCTCCACCAGGTAGTCGCGTACCGTGGCCGCGCGCTGCTCAGAGAGCTGCTGGTTGTACTCCACCGAGCCGACATCGTCGGTGTGGCCGAAAACCTGCACGCCGTAATCGCGCGAGGTGAGCAGCACACCGGCGATGCGGCTCAGGATCTCTCGGTTCTGCGGCCGCAGAGTCGCCTTGTTGAAGTCG
>JBCCGX010000611.1:0-6303 GCA_039029035.1 Acidobacteriota bacterium
CGGGTCTAGCGGACGGGCGACGCGACCGCCGTTTGCGGTCCTCCCGATCCGGCTTCCGGCGCCGACGTCTCGGCCAGCAGCAGCCGGTCGAGGAACTCGATGATGCGACGGGTGGTGTAGTGGAAGCCCAGCGGGGTCATCGACAGGAAGGCGACCTTGTGGCCGTAGGTCAGCGAGATCCGTTCCGGCCGACCGAGCGCTTCCCAGAACCCCTCACGCGAGCTCTCGGGCATGCAGTGATCGAGGGAGGCGTCGACGAAGAGCGCTCGGCTGGGATGGATGTTGACGCCGAAGCGTGCCGGATTGATCGGCGCCAGGCCGCTCTCCACCTTGCGGCCGAAAGTCTCGGCGCTCCAGCCGAAGCGCTGCAGGACCGCGTGGCGGGCATCTCCGGGGCGCCCGCGACACGAAGCGAAGATCTCGTGCAGGTGGGCCCCAGCCATAACGAAGACACCAGCTGCCAGCCTCTCGTCCTGCCCCATCACCAGGCTGCCGACCAAGGCGCCCATACTGAAGCCGACGAGGCCGATGCGTCCCGCATCGACATCGCCATGGCTCTCGGCCCAGGTGATCAGACGCCGGATGTCCATCACTGTGTTCTGGAAGCGCCGGGTCGTCTCCTCCACACTCGCCTGCAATTCGGCTTCGTCGCGTGAGGCCCCCATACCATCCCAATCGAACAGAGCGCGCTCGCCGTGGACCACCAGGACATGGGTCCGATGACGGTCGGGCCCACCGAGAAGGCGCCGGATGACCCGGTTCGAAGGGTACTTGGAGCTGCCCCAGATCGGCAGCACGATCACCAGGCGCTTCCTGCCTGGCCCCAGACTGCGGTGTAGCGTCGCCTTCACCAGGTTGTCGGGTTGGCCGTTGGCGCCGACCGAGGGCACAACCACGTCGATCTGCTGCCGGTCGCCGTCGGCTTGGACGGTCCGCTGACTGACCTGCGGGAGGGCCAACAGGCTTGCATGATGCCCCCCCGTCAAGCTTGCATGATGCCCCCCCGTCAGGCTTGCATGACGCCCCCCGGTTGTGCGAAGGTCCCCGGGTCCGTTGTAGGGGAAGTTGACCCGGCTGACACAGCCGGTTAATGACCCCATGAGCCCTATCCATCCGATCAGGGAGAAGGTCCACCAACGTGTCGTGGGACGTACCGAGCTCACGGCGTCCTCGCACGGTTCGACTCACCCGTCCGGTCTGGCTTACCTATGCAGTCCACTTCATCTCGCAGCTTGCTCCATCAGGGTCTCGTTCGCTCCCATCGCTCGGTTCGCCGTTCAGCGCGAAAGGTCGCTGACTCGGCCCTTCGAGGGGCCTCGCGTCGGGCTCGTCGTTCGGCACGAAGGGTCGCTGACCCGGCCCATCGAGGGGCCTCGCGTCGAGGATGAACCATGGATACGGAACTTTCGTAGTAACGACAGGCACCTGCCCGGTAAAGATCCGTTTAAGACCCCGACCAAGAGATTGATCAAGAAATTGGCGCTGTTGGGGTACAATTGTACTTCAATTCCGCGCATTTCAGAGGTTTAGATGTATCAACAGATCGGTCGAACACTCACCGAAGCGCCCGCTTCACGCCTAGTCGAGAAAGACCGTCTCGGTGCCCGGCGTGAGCGCCTCGAGAGCGCTCTGCAAGCCGTTCGCCGCTACCTCCTGGCGCAGCAGCATCCGGACGGCCATTGGTGTGCCGAGCTCGAAGGCGACACGATCCTCGAGTCGGAATACATCCTCTGCCTTTACTTCCTCGGATTGGCCGAAGAAACGAAAGTCTCCAAGGCGGCCAACTACCTGCGCCGCGCCCAGCTACCGGCCGGCGGCTGGCCCAACTACCCCGGCGGCCCGGCGGATGTCAGCGTGTCGGTGAAGGCCTATCTGGTCCTGAAGCTCGCTGGCGACGATCCCCAAGCGCCCCACATGGTGACGGCGCGCGACTCGATCCACGCCCTGGGCGGCCTCGACGCGATCAATTCCTTCACCAAGCTCTACCTGTCGATCTTCGGTCAATACGAATGGTCGCGCTGCCCAGCGGTCATCCCGGAGATGATCCTGCTGCCGCGCTGGTTCTACTTCAACATCTACGCCATGTCCTCGTGGTCGCGGGCGATCGTCGTTCCGCTGTCCATGATCTGGGCCCACAAGCCGGTCTGCGAGCTGCCCCCGCGGGCCGATCTCTCCGAGCTCCGCCTGGCCAACGCGCCACCCGCGCCGGCTGAGACGGGGGACTTGAAAGACCGTCTTTGGGGTGCATTCTTCCGCACCGTCGACCGCGGCTTGCGACTCGGTGAGGCCTTGCGCCTCCGGCCGTGGCGGCGCCGGTCGATGCGGCGAGCCGAAGCCTGGACCCTCGAGCGCCTGGAGCGCTCGGACGGCCTCGGAGCGATCTTCCCACCGATCGTCAACACGCTGATCGCCTTGCGCTGCCAGGGCTATGCGCTGGATCATCCGGTGATGCGCGGTCAGTTGCACGAGCTCGAGAAGCTCGAGATCGAAGAAGGCGACACCCTGCGCATCCAGCCCTGCAAATCGCCGGTGTGGGACACCGCGATCACCCTCGACGCGCTGCTCAAGTCCGGTTCCTCCACCGAGGAGCCCGAAATCCTGGCCGCCGCCCGCTGGCTGTTGGAGCACGAAGCGCGTGAGCCCGGAGACTGCAGCATTCTGCACCCCGAGATCCCCGTCGGTGGCTGGTACTTCGAGTATGCCAACGAGTTCTACCCCGACTGCGACGACACCGCCGAAGTGCTCTTCGGTCTGGCCCAGGTGCGGTTCCCGGATCCGGCCGAGGACGTGCGCCGCCTCGAAGCGATCGACCGCGGCCGCCAATGGCTGTTGGCGATGCAGAACGACGACGGCGGCTGGGGGGCCTTCGACAAAGGCTGTGATCGCCAGATCCTCAGCTACATCCCGTTCGCCGATCACAACGCGATGATCGATCCTTCGACCTCCGACGTCACCTCACGCTCCCTCGAGGCGCTGGTCGGTGTCGGCAGCAGCGTCACCTCGCGCGAGGTGCGCCGCGCCGCAGCTTTCCTCTCGGCCGAGCAGGAGGAAGACGGCACTTGGTACGGTCGCTGGGGCTGCAACTATCTCTACGGCACCTGGCTCGCCGTCCAGGCCTTGCGCCGAGCCGAAGTGGCGTTCGACGACGAGCGCCTGACCCGTGCCGCCCGCTGGCTACGCAGCTGCCAGAACGAGGACGGTGGCTGGGGCGAGCTACCCGGCTCCTACGACGACCCGAGCACCAAGGGTCAGGGACCGAGTACCGCCTCGCAGACCGCCTGGGCCCTGATGGGCCTGTTCGCCATCGGTGACTACGAATCTCTCTCGGTACGCCGCGGCATCGACTACCTACTCGAAACCCAGCAGCCCGAGGGGCATTGGCACGACGAGCCGTGGACCGGCACGGGCTTTCCCAAGGTCTTCTACCTGCGCTACCACCTCTATGCAACCTACTTCCCCCTGCAGGCCCTGAGCGCCTACGAGAAGCACTGGCACCCGGAAGCCAGCGTCCGAGGATGATCCCGCGCTCGAGGGGCCACGGAGAGGATTTTAGATATGAGAATGCCGCTGCACATCGCGACCGACATGATCAAGTACCAGCTCAAGCAGTCGTTCAAGGGCAACAAGCGTTACCCCTTTGTCATGATGCTCGAGCCGCTCTACACCTGTAATCTGGCCTGTTTGGGCTGTGCCGTGGAACGCCACACCGGCAAGCTCAAAGACCGCCTGCCGGTCGACGTGTGCCTCGCAGCGCTCGACGCCTGCGGCGCACCCGCCGTCTCCATCTGCGGCGGCGAGCCGACGGTCTACCCCGAGCTGCCGGAGCTGGTCGAGAAGATCATCGCGCGCAAGAAGCACATTTACCTGTGTACCAACGCCCTCTTGCTCGACAAGAAAGTCTTCGATCGGATCGAGCCGCACAAGCGGCTGACGATCAACGTCCACCTCGACGGCATGCGCGAGACCCACGACTACGTCTGCGCCCGCGAAGGGGTGTTCGACAAAGCGATCGAGATGGTCCAGGCGAGCAAGCAACGCGGCTACCACGTGATGATCAACACCACGGTCTTCAAGGAGACCGATGTCGATGAGGTCTACCAGCTGTGTAAGCTGGTGAATGATTTCGGCGTCGATGGGATTCTGATCTCGCCGGGATACCAATACGAGTCGGTGCAGCGTGACATCTTCCTCACGCGCCACGATATCGAGCGCAAGTTCAAGAAGATCCTCAGCTTCGAGAAGGAATTCCCGCTCACCTCGACCCCGATGTTTCTTGAGTTCGCCGCCGGCCAGAGGGAGTACAAATGCTCCCCCTGGAGCACCGTGACGTTCACCCCCAACGGTTGGAAGGGGCCGTGCTACTTGATCGGTGAAAGCCACTCCGAGACCTACGAAGAGTTTTGGAACCGCACCGATTGGGACTATTGGGAGTCGCGCCAGGACGAACGGTGCCAGAACTGCGCCATGCATTCGGGCTTCGAGGCTTCGGTGGTCATGGAATCGCATTCGAAGCCGTCCGACATGGCACGCCTCGCCGCCTGGCACTTCTTCGCCTGACACCCCTGAGCGGGGCTCGGGAATCGATCGATGAGAGCACTCGTCACGGGTGGTAGCGGCTTCGTCGGTAGTCACATCGTTCGGCGGCTCCTCGACGACGGCGCCAAGGTTCGGGCCCTGGTCCGTGCGTCGAGCCCGCTGGACAACTTTGCCGACCTCGATGTCGATGTCACGGTCGGTGACCTACGCGACCGCAACTCCCTGGTGCGCGCCGTAGCCGGCTGCGACACCGTTTTCCACTGCGCTGCCGACTACCGGCTCTACGCCCGGGATCCGAGCCAGCTCTATGCCTCGAATGTCGATGGCACCGACAACATCCTCGCCGCCGCAGCCGAGGCCGGCGTCGACAAAGTGGTCTACACCTCGAGTGTCGGTACCTTGGCGACGAGCCCCGACGACAGCGTCGCCGACGAGGAGACACCGGTCACCCTGGAGGAAGTGCTCGGCCACTACAAGCGCAGCAAGTTCAAAGCCGAGCGCGTGGCTGAAGCCTGGGCAGCGAAGGGCCTACCGGTGGTGATCGTCAACCCTTCGACCCCGGTCGGCGAGCGCGATATCAAGCCGACCGCCACCGGGCAGATCATCGTCGACTTCCTGAAAGGGCGAATCCCGGCTTACGTCGACAGTGGCCTCAACCTGGTCGACGTACGCGATGTCGCCGCAGGCCATCTGCTGGCGGCGGCCAAGGGACGCGTCGGCGAGAAGTACATCCTCGGTCACCGCAACATGGAGCTGCGCGAAGTCTTCGCCACCCTGGCCGACCTCACCGACCTACCGAAGCCCACCCGCCGCCTACCCCACTGGCTACCGATCGGTGTCGCAGCGATTGACACCGCCCTCGCTCGCCTGCTGCACCGCCAGCCACGGGTCGCTTTGGAGGCAGCCAGGCTGGCGCGCTACAAGATGTACTTCGATCCTGCCAAGGCGGTACGCGAGCTCGGTCTACCCCAGACGCCCGTCGAAGAGCCCCTCAGGCGCGCCATCGATTGGTTCCGTCGCAAGAACTATGTTTGAAGACCCTCACCGTCCGATCGCCCTGGTCAGCGCTCTGCGACGAGAGATCGAGCCCCTATGGCGCAAGCTGCCGGCGGAAAGCCGCATGGCCTCCAAGTACGGCCGCTTTGCCCGCTGCCGCCTGGATCGCCGCCCGCTGATCCTCGGTTGGACCGGGGACGGCCGACAGGCGGCCGAGGACGGCCTACGGTCTCTCTTCGCCTGGCAGCCTGTCGATCGCTTGATCGGCCTCGGGGTCGCGGGTGGCCTGTCGCCCGGTCTCGGCCTCGGCCAGTTGGTCGTCGGCGTCGAGATCCGCGACGCCGACGGCACCGCGGCGCCACCGAAACCGAGCCTGGTCGCCCGCGCTCTCGCCTCGGGCGGAGCGCAAGAGGGTGTGCTCAACAGCTCGCCGCAGATCCTGGCCGCATCGCGAGCCAAGCGCCGCTGCTGGCAGCAGCTGGGCCAGCCGCCGGTCGCCACCGTGGACCTCGAAACCGCCACCTGGGCGCGCCTGGCCGGCGAGCACCGGATCCCCTTCCTCGGGGTGCGGGCGGTCAGCGATCCGGCGGAGGACGACTTGCCTCTCGACTTCGAACGGTACCGTGGCACCGATGGCCGTGTCCGTTCGCTGAGGGTCGCGCTCAGAGCGCTGACCCGACCGAGTCTGATCGCCCCCTTGCGCCGGCTGCAGCAGCGCGTCGAGCTGTGCGCCGATCGGCTGTCGACCTGGGCACTGGATTTCGTCTCCGA
>JBCCGX010000612.1:0-6288 GCA_039029035.1 Acidobacteriota bacterium
TCAGGATCAGCGCGAGCGCCGCGAAGGCGGCCAGCATGGCGATGGTGAAGCGTCGATGCCGGGTCGTGCGATCGACGATGTCGCTCAGCCGGCTCAGGCTCAGGGTCTGCTCCGGATCGATCTCCCAGACGGCGTTCTCGACTCTCGAGGTCAGGGTTTCCGGGTTGCCTTCACCGCGCACCGCCAGAGACGAGAAGAACACCGGGTACTGTGGCGAGGCCAGGTAGATCTCCGGTACGGGGGGGGATTCCAGGCGGTCGTAGCGCAGGTCCGAGGCGACGCCGACGACTTCGACCTCGTGCTCTCCGCGGTAGTCGAGCACCAGGCGCTGACCTTCCGGGCCGGGGCGCCCCGACGCCGCGAGGTGCGGCCAGGCGGCGCGCGCCAGGGTCTGATTGACGATCACCACTCTCGGTGCCTCGGCGTCATCGCGCCAGCCGAAGTCACGGCCCGTCAACAGGGTCGCGCCGAGGGTGCGGAAGAAACCCGGGCTGACGATACGGATCGCCGCCAACGGCTGTTGCTCTGTGGGGAGCGCCTCGGCGAGTCGATAGGGGCGCTCGAAGAGCAGCGCCGGGGCATGCATCGGCATCGCCGCCGTCGCTGCCGCGCCGCGTACCCCGGGGCTGGTTGTCAACCGATCGATCAGTCGGCGAAAGAAAGCGGCTTGCTGGGCGTCTTCCGGGTAGCGCGCCGGGGGTAGAAAGACATCCGCCACCACCACGTCCTGGGAGTGAAACCCGGGATCGATGGCGCCGACTTCGGCCAGGCTTCGGGCCAGCAGGCCGGCACCGAGAGTCAGGGGCAGGGCACAGGCCACTTCGGCGATGATCAGGGCTTCGCCGAAGCGCGCCCGGTAGCGACCTCCGGAGCTGCGGCCATCGCCTTGCAGAAGTGCGTCGCGCAAGTTGGTCCGGCGAACTCGCAGCAGGTTAATACCAGCGAGCAGCAGCCCGACGGCGAGGGAGAGCGCCAGGGCGAAAGCGACCGTCGCCGGGCCGAGAGCCACCTCGTCGAGGCGCGGAATACGCTTCGGCGCCAAAGCCACCAGCGCCTCACTGCCCCAATGGGCCCACAGCAGACCGCAGGCACCGCCGGCGAGGGCGAGCACCACCACCTCGAGAGCCTGCTGGCGCAGCAGGGACCCGTTGCCGCCGCCGAGGGCGCTGCGGATCGCCGCTTCGCGGTCTTGCGCCGCCGAGCGGGCCAGGAGTACGCTGACCACGTTGGCGCCTGCGATCGTCAGCACCACGAGGGCAGCCGCGAGCAGGAGCAGCAGGATCGGCCGCACCTTGCGGGTCCACTGACGGGCCAAGGGGACGACCCGCGCGCTCCATCCGCCATTAGTGTCGGGATAGAGCTCGGCGGACCGCGTCGACAAGGCTTGCAGCTCGGCTTCGGCCTCAGCCGGGCTAGCGCCGGGCTGCAATCGCCCGATCAGGTACATGCCGCGACGTTGGCGCTGGATGTGCTGCGGTCCGAGGGCCATCGGCGACCATAGGGCGATCTCGGGGCCGTTCCACCAGAAGTCCGGCGGCAGCACGCCGACGATCTCGTAGGGATCACCGGAGAGCCGGATCGGCCGGCCGACGATGGCCGGATCGGCACCGAAGCGGCGCTGCCAGAAAGCATGCGACAGCAGCACGACCTGGTCGTTGCCCGGTATCTCCTCATCGGCTCGAAAAGCGCGTCCGAGCAGGGGATGCACGCCCAGAGTGGTAAAGAAGCCGGTGGAGACCACCGCCCCCGGCACATCCTCGGGATCGCCGCCCTCAGTGATCACGGCCGAGAAGTGGCCCGAGGTCTCGAGGGTGAGCGAGCGGACCTGTGACCGCCAATCGACGAAGTCGCCGATCGAGGCGCGCCCGTGCTCGATACCACGCTCGCGGTGGATCGCCTCGACCGCTACCAGTGAGCCGGGATCGGCGTACGGCAAAGGCTCGAGGAGCACCTTGTAGAGCACTCCCACCACGGCGGTGGTGGCGCCGAGGCCCAGGCCGAGGGTGAGGACCACCACCGCGGCCGAGCGTGGGTGGCGCCACAGCTTGCGCACCGCCAGGCGCAAGTCGGCGAAGAAGGCCGCCATACCTCAGGCTCCGAAGTCCCCGGCCCGCGCTCGTCGGGCGATCGAGTCGGCAACCCGGAAGCTGTTGGCGAGAATCGTCAGAGTCGGCGGGGCGCCGCCCGATGTCGGCATGAAGCTGCCGTCGACGACGAAGAGATTGGGTACCTCGTGGGTCTGGCACAAGCCGTCCACCACCGACGTCTCCGGGTCGTTGCCGGCGCGGCAGGTGCCGTGCACGAGATAAGGGGTCGAGTCGCCCTCGCTGACCGAGGTCAGGGTTTCGGCCCCGAGTTGGTCGAGAATCTCCAGTCCGCGCTCCACCAGCCACTTGCCGACGGTGGCCATCTCTGCCGGCTCGTCCAGGTGGATGCGGGCTACGGGCAAGCCCCAGCGATCGCACACGTCCGGATCGAGCTCGACGAAGGTGCCGCGGTTGGGCAGGAAGTCGTGGTGGATCTCGAAGCTGACCCGGCGCCGGTCGGGCCGGTGGTCACCGAGCAGAGACCGTTTGAGCGCCATGCCCCACGGCGTCTCGATCCCGGCCACACGGCCCTTGGCGATGCTCACCGGCTCCGGCCGGCTGAGACCGAAGATCATCACGCCGCCCTTGGCCGGGGCGGCCACGTGCTCGGGCAGGAACGAGTAGTCCGCCACCGTTCGATTGAGAAAGGGATGGCGATCATCGAGCTCGAGATCGGGATGACGGCCGACATCGAACGTTCCGCTGCCGATCGAGCCACCGTGGAATTGCAGATGGCGGCCGACTCTGCCGCTGCTGTTCGCCAGGCCCTGGGGGAAGCTGGACGAGGTCGACAGCAACAGCAGGCGGGCCGACTCCACCGAGGAGCAGCAGACACATACGATGCGAGCCTGCACCGCGTGCTCGTTGCCGGCCGCGTCGAGGTACAGGCAGCCAGTGGCCCGGCCAGTGCGATCGACCGTCACCCGGCGTACCATGACGCCGCTCACCACCTCGCAATTCTTGGTCGCCCAGGCCCTGGCGATCAGCGCCTCCTGGGCGGTGCCGCGCGCTCCGGTTCGGCAGCCATAGCCGCTACAACGTTGGCAGTAGCTACAGGCCGGGCGGCCTTGGTACGGCCGAGAGTTGACCCCACGTGGCGTCGGGAAGGCGGTCAACCCACGTTGGGCGCAGGCCGCCTCGAGGTGGCGCGCCACGGGGTGGCTATCGACCGGGGGCATCGGATAGCCCTGGGAGCGCGGGCCTTCGAACGGATTGCTCCCCGCCAAGCCGGAGACCCCGACTTCGCGCTCGGCCTGGCAGTAGAAGGGTTCGAGCTCGTCGTAGCTATAAGGCCAGTCGGCGAGCTCGGTGCCGTCGCTGCTGTTGCCGTTACGGCTGTTGCTGTCATTGCTGCCGCCGTTGCCGTAGCGGCTGCGGAGCTCGAAATCGGCCGGGTCGAAGCGCAACAGGCTGGCGCCCATATGCACCGTGCCGCCGCCGACACAATTGGGCGTCCAACCGGCGAGGGTGGGGCGCGGCGCCGCCAGGTCACGGTGGATCAACATGTGTGGCTCGTCGCCCAGGGCGGGGTAGAAGAAGTCGCCCCACAGGCTCAGAATCTCGTCGGTGGGGTAGTCCTCGCGCCGGTAGTCGGGCCCCTTCTCGAGGACCAGGACGTCCAGGCCAGCGCGCGACAGGGTCAGCGCCAAAGGGCCCCCGCCGGCGCCACTGCCGATGATCACGACGTCGCGGACCGGCTGGTTCAAGAGCGAATCTCCGGCCCGCAAGGCGCGGTTTCTTCCGGCGGCTCGTAGCCGACGTAGCTCCAGCCGAGGCGGTCGCGATTGCCGCCGTGGCTCGGATCGCAGAGAAAACCCTCGAGGGTCAGCTCGATGAGCGTCTCGAAAAAGCGCCGCGCATCGTTGTTGGGAAAGACCTGGGCGCGGCGCAGGACTTCGTCTTGCTCCTCGGGCGAGCAGGCGACGAAGTCTTTGTCGACCACCTCCCGAGCCAAGGCCTGCAAGAATCCCAATCCCTGCTCGAGCAGCGGTCTGAAGTGGCGATTCCAACGACGCTCGACCGCCCGTTCGACGTACTCGGCGGCGCCGGTCTCGCGAGCCCCTGGCCCGTCGTCCGACGGCAGGATGCGCTCGGTGGCGGCGCTGAGGACCGGGCGCAGCTCGGCCGGTAGCCGCGGGGCGTCGGCTACGGCCGAGCCCGTTGAGGAGGCTTCCGAAGGGATCTCGCCAGACGTCGAGAGGACTGTAGCCTGATGCTGGGCAGCGGGATCTCGCGGCTCGGCGGCGACCTGTTGGGGTGCGTTGAGAGACATACGTGACCTTTTCGGGTGATCCATGCCACAGCCCGCATCCCGAGCGGGCCGATGGGTCGCAAGACAGAAGGAGGGACGCCGTGCTGCTGAGCGTGCTATCCTTGAAAACTGTCGGCTTGACCTCGGAGGATCGGCGTGAGCAACGCACCTCCGGGGTGAGGCCACTCCTACATTTCAGACTTCAGTCATTAGTTGCCGCGGCACAGCTTCGGCACGCAAGTGCACGTCGCCTTGACCGGCTTGTCGAGGGTAGTTTCGATCTTGAACATTTAGCGTCACCCCCTCTCTATTTGGGAGTCTCAGCAGCACGACGACCTCCGGGGCTGGCAATCGAACCGAGAACCCGGTGAGGTAACCTTGCTGTGACCTCGGCCCGGAGCTCCCCGGCGCTTCCTGACTAGGGCAAGCGCTGTGCCAGGTCTTGGGCAGCGCCCTAAACCGAGTCGGCTGAAGAGCTTGAGTTGATTTTCTGTCCAGTTAAATAGTTCATTAAAATCGGGGAATCGGGGAAGCTTTCCCTGATCCGCTCGCGCACCCCTGGGAGTGCTTCCGACGCCGGACGGCAAGCCACCGGAACCCAAAGCGCCCATCGCGAGTCCAACATCGCAGGGCTTGTGGTTCACCCTGTTCGACTCTCGAGGAGGCGCCATGTGGCGATCGGTTTGGCTCGTGCTGGGTTTGACTTTTTTGACCGGGGCGGTTTTCGGGGAGGAGCTGCCGCCGGTCGGCCTTTCAGGTACCGAGGTGCGTGAGCTCGCCTCGTCGCTCATCGATCAGACGTATCGAATCTTTGTCGCCTTACCGAGAGGGTATGGCGCGTCCGAAGCGCGATACCCCGTGATCTATGTGCTGGACGCGGACATCCTCTTCGGGACGGTGGCCGAGACCGCTCGGCTGCTGCCTCTGGAGGGTTTCTTTCTCGGCCGCCAGAGCGTGCCGGAGGCTTTAATCGTCGGCATCGCTTATCCGGGTGGATTCGACGAGATGGCGGCCAAACGAGGGCGGGACTTCACGCCGACGACGGAGCCCTCACAGGACGGCGCAGCGCGCTTCTTCCGCTTCCTGAAAGAGCAGCTGATTCCGATGATCGAGTCGAACTACCGCGCGGACCCCGGTGACCGAGCCTTGATCGGCACCTCGGCCGGTGGCCTTTTCGTGCTCGACACCCTGCTGCGGCATCCCGGCACCTTCCAGCGCTACCTGGCGACGAGCCCGCGGATGGATGACATCCTCTTCCGGCGCGAAGAAGAGACTGCAAGCCGGATGAAAGATCTGCCAGGCACCCTCTATCTCTCCGCCGGCGATGCTGGGGAGATCGAGCAGCAGATCGCCGCCGGCGTCGAGACTTTCCATACACGGCTGGCGGCCCGTGGCTATCCGAGTCTCCGTCTGATCCATGAGAGTCTGGAGGGGGAGAGCCACGTCTCCGCTCAGCCGATCGCCTTCACCCACGGACTCAAGGCGGTCTTCGAGACACCACCGGGAGGCGCTGAGGCAACGCCGCCGAGCCCGGCAGGCATACCGTCGGGCGACTGAAACCCGACGCCGGCGGCACGGCGCGGCTCGCCACTTGCGGCGCGCCGCGCCGTGAATGGTACTCTCGGCAGGCTCGGGAGATCGATTCGCATAACTCCCGAGTCGGACCGGCTGAGTCGCATCGATCTGCGTCGCATCCATCTGCGTCGCATCCATCTGCGTCGCATCCATCTCGTATCGTCACCACGGAATCGCTGGGAGGCTCGAATATTCCAAGTCCTTGTCTATTCTCTGGCTCGCCGGAATCCTCTCCATCGCAGCATCGGCGCAAGCCACCGACGGCGCCCCCATCTCGGGCTCGCCGGCTGCCGCAGGTCTGAAGACCGCAGTTTACGCCGCCAAAGGCGACGATTTTTGTCTCGCCGGGCCGAGCACATTGTGCTTGGCACAGGA
>JBCCGX010000613.1:0-6287 GCA_039029035.1 Acidobacteriota bacterium
CAAGCCGTTCCATCTGCGGCAGGAAAACGGCTGGGCGCCAGACCTGGCCGAGCTACGCGCCGCTGTCACGCCGAAGACCCGCATGATCGTCGTCTGCAACCCCAACAACCCCACCGGCGCGGTGCTCTCACGCGAGGCCATAGAGCAGATCGTCAGCATCGCCGAAGGCGTCGGCGCCACGATCTATGCCGACGAGGTCTACAAGGGCGTGCAACTCGAAGGCAAGGAAGGCCCCAGCTTCCACGACCTCTACGACCGGGCGATCATCGCCGCTGGGCTGTCCAAGGCCCTGGCCCACCCCGGTCTGCGAGTCGGCTGGCTGGTCGGCGACGAAGACTTCATCGCCGCGGCCTGGCACCGCAACGACTACACCACGATCACCACCAGCCTGGCGTCGGAATACGTCGCCACCCGCATCCTCGAGCCCGCCCGGCGCCAGCAGATTCTCGATCGCAACCGCACCATGCTGCGCGAGAACCTGGGCGTCCTGCAAGATTGGCTGGCGAGCCAGGGTGATCGATTCACCTTAGTCCCACCGCAGGCTGGTGGCATGGCCTTCCTGCGCTACGACCACCCGATCAATTCCACCGAGCTCTACACTCGCCTGCGTGACGAGCGCAGCCTGCTGGTGCTACCCGGCGACGTCTACGGCATGGACCACTACCTGCGCCTCGGCATCGGGGAGCGGCGCGACGTCCTCACCCGCGGGCTCGACATCCTGGGCCAGGGGTTCGACGCCCTGGACTGAAGAGAGGATCTTCGCCGGAACGCAACGGGCACATCCATCGGCCCGGGATTGAAATCCCGGGCTACGGACTGATGCCCCTACGGCGCTGTGCCCCTGCGGGATGGGGAACGGAGCCTGGGATTTCAATCGAGGTGCTGAGGACCAGGGCGCCCAAAAAACCGAGCCCTTCCGCCCCGCAAGCCTCCAGGCCAGCCAGGAATCCCAATTCTTCCGCTCCCCAAGCGTCCAAGGCCCTCATTAATCGGAGACCTTCCGGCCGGGACCCGTCCAAGGCGCCCAAGAATCGGAGTTTTTCCGTCCCAAGGCCGTCCCAGGCGGGTGGCACTACAGAATCCTTCCCCATTCACTCCAGCGTCACCGCTGGCATTACAGAGTTTTTCCTGCAACGCCCCATTGGCAGGGGTGGCATTACAGAGTTTTTCCTGAAACTCGCCACTGCCACCGCTGGCATTACAGAGTTTTTCCTGGCACCGCCGCTCCGTCAGTGCCCCGCGAAAGGGCCGATCTCGGCCGTCACGCGCCGCTGCGCTCGCTCCCCAGGAGTGCCGCCAGCTCAGGTGCTTGGCGACCGGCACAGGCGTCACAGAGCGGAGCCAGGTCCTCGAACACTCGCAGCCTCGGCTCGCCTTCGAGCGCCTCGTCACAGCGTCCGCAGCCCACCTCGGGCGCCAGCGCCACCACCCCGGCAACGAAGCGCGGCGTCAGCGGCGGCAGACCCGACTTGGCTCCCTCCGCCACCTGGCGCGACAGCTCGCCGGCGAAGGCTCGGTAGACCCTGGGCCGCAGGCCTTCGCGGCGATGCAGGGCATCGCTGAGCACGTTACGGCCACTGTAGCCCACCTTCTTGGCGATCGTCTCCACCTCGAGATCGGAGTCCTGCAAAAGCCGAACAACGCAGTCCAGGCGGCGATCTTCCAGGTATTGGCGAATCGTCACGCCGACCGCGCGGCGGAAGTCGGTCGTCACGTCGTGACTGCCCAAGCCAAGGGCGCGGCGGATCCGCGTCACCGTCAGCCCCGGATGCAACAGATGGCGGCGGATCATCTGCAGGATCGGCCGCAGCGCCTCCGGCGCCTTCGCCAGATCGAGGTCGATGCGCCGCCGGCTCGCTGCCACTGCCCGCTCGAAGGCACCGGTCGCCTCGGCGGCTGCAGGTGGCGGCGAAAGCTGCTCCAAGCGCTCCGCTCCGACCAGGACCGCCACCGGTTTGCCGTAGCGCGTGATCAACACCTCGTCACCACCCTCGACCTGGCGAAGAGCGTCGGCGAGACCCGCCTTGGCCGCCCCGGCAGAGATCATTTTTCGCATCAGGTGACCACCCAATGTTGGTCAACATCCATGTTGGTCATCTTAACCAACATTTCCGGAGGCTGGCGGTCCGGCCAGAGCCCCTCCTGGACGACTCAGACCGCCTCCTGGTTACCCAACCGCTTCTGCTCCGCCGGACGCCCCGCCCGCCAGCGAAGGCTCTTGGCCGAGCGCTCGAAGCCCGCCAGCTCATACAGCGCCCGGCAGATCTTGAGCACCAAGCGAAAGGTCTTGTCGAACCGGAGCCTCGCCGCCCTCTTGGCCCGCACGCCGTAGTGCTCGGCGTTCTGCCGTGAGTTGATCTCGTCTAGCAGACCGCTGACCTCCTCCAGCGCCGGCTGCAGAAACTTCGCCCAGGCCGCACCGTCCGGCTGCTGACCGCCCACCTCCGGCACCTTCAACTTCGGCAGATGGCGCACCATGAAGCGCGCCAGGTCTTCGAGATCCTCCACCTTGCGCGGCGTCCGCCCACGGTGTCGCAGGAATTGCGCCACCCGCTTCGCCCCGAGGAACTGCACCATCTGCCGGCGCACCTCGACCACCCGCTGCCGCAGCTCCGGCTCCGCTTCACCGGTGAGGTAGTGCTGCAGGCTCTTCGCCTGGAAACCCTGACGGTCCCGTGCCTCGTCGGCCTCGTCGAAGTTCTTGCACTCCGCCATCACCATCCGCCCCAACACATCCATGCAATGCGCCACATCCGGCATCGGCTCGCCTTCTTTCAAGACCTCGGCCATGCGGGGTTCGAGGGCCTCGGCGATCATCTGGCCGTCAGCTCTGACGAGGGAGGCGAGGTGCCGGGCAGCTTTGAAGCGTTGGATAGGGGCTTTGTACATGGGGGTGGGTGGGTTGGTTGTTGGGCCGGGTTATTCTCCTGAATAGAGAAATTGCTTACTTTAAGGTGAGATTATAGCATGGTTCCTGAGGGGTGAATGTTGAGAGAATGTGTTGCTGGTTGGGTGGTTGAGAGGGTTGAGGCTATGGGGTGAGGCCGACTGTTTGATTCGTAATCAAACGGTTATCAAAGATGGTTACCCCGTGGCCACAATGTAAGCTATTTTTTTCCAAGGTTTACGTTTTTCAAGGTCGCCGCTGGGAGAGGCGAAAATGTGGGGTTGGGTCCCAATAGGGTCTTCTGCGACTGCAACTTGACGGCACCAGATGAAACGCGGTGAGACAGGATTTCACCCTGACCACTTCATTGATTCGCGTCTGACCATTTGTTTCTTGGCCGCTCGGGAGCGTCGGTGTCCGTTGCCTGGGTTTCGATCGAGCTGGGTCGGTTACCAAGAACCGTGCCATCAATCTGGACCTCGGTGGCCCAAAGCCGGGTCTGCCAGCTTGATCCCGCTGCTAGGCTCCGGACTCCTGAATGTGATGGGGCGGAGGCCAACGAAGAGCCCCCTTGGGGTGCCCTATGCACCAGCATCGCAGATCGGCATCGCATACGTTGTTATGAACCGTCATCACGCACTGATGAACTGACCGCTTCCTCCACGGCTATTGCGAACCGCGGATCTACGACAATCACTTCCTGCTCAAGCCAGACACCGGCGTCGGCTAGAGAGACTATCCAGTTGGGAGCGTCCGGCGGAATACTCACAGCCGGCCAACGCTTAGGCAAGCCGCGTTCGTCGGCATAATCCTCCCAGAAGCTCGGTACAAGCCAATGCACGTCAGGCCGCCATCGGCGCAGGTGCGCCAGAATGGCGACCCCGTTGGGGTCGAGGTCGCCGAAGTGGATTACCGGTACGCCCTCAAGGCCGGACAGAGCATCACGCGCGATCCGCGTGTTCCATCCTGGAACGTAGACTGTCAGCACGTCGTCGGGCACCACCGCGTCTTGGAACGCGCCCAGGTTTTCCACCGTGAGCACCGCGCGGGGGCGATGCCCCCCGAGTCGAGTGCCGTCTCGAAACGCTCGATCGGTGACCACGAGATCGCCGAGAAGCGCAACGATATCGGCTGCGGCGTGCTCCACCCCGGCACGAACGAGGCTGAGTCCGGTGTTGGGCCTCATGCGAACGATCCCGTCGTCCGTGATGTCCACATCTTCCAGGACTACTTGCTCGAACGGGCCGAGTCGGGCCTTGGCGTGCCGCGTGAGCACCGCCGCTGCCGTGCGACGATTCATGCGTTCGGGCAGCTGTGCGGAGTCGACGTTCGACAAACGATCTCGACGTTCGAGCTCCCTAAGCCCCACCGGAGTCGGCGGGTAGCCCCCTCCGTCGAGGCGATGGGCCACGCCACGCCAGCCAGGCCAGACCGTGCTCAGGGCTGCTTCTATCTCCGGCCTCGCAATGGGGTCCAGCGCCAACACGCCGCTGCGCTTAGTCCGGCGAGCCCACCCGAGCTCGAGCAGCGTTTCGAAAGCCTGCTCCTGCTTGCGTCGTCTCCGGACTTCTCCGATCTGGAGTAGCTCCATCAGGGCGAGCCGGTGTAGCTCTTCTCCCCAAAAGCTCATCCGTCGCTCCGGATCGCACGGCGGCCAGAGACATGTACGACCTCTCGTCCTTCAGCATCGGTGCCTCGCTGTAGCAGGTAGGTTGTGTTGCCCTTGGAGGTCGCCACCTCCGGAGCCGCAATTACAAGCTGGAGGTCCAGGGCTTCGCAGAGGTCGAATAGGACTTCGAGGTTGTCCAAACTAAGCCGGGTGGCTTCGTCCAAGAACAGGAACCGAAGAGTGCCGGTCTCGCGTCTCGGACGGAGCAGGCTGGCGTCCCGTTCCCAAGCGGTTAGAACCACCATCATGATCGCCGCACCGACACCGATCGCCTCTCCGGTGGACATCTGGTTTGCGCGCGCCTCCTCCCATTGGTCAGAGTCCCGCCGACGTACCTCCACTCGTAGTCGAAGGTACTGGCGATAGTCGAGGATACGCTTTCCGCCGCGCTTTCGACCTCCGTGGCGACGGAAGAGGTCGTCTAGCGCGTCCTCGATGGGCTGGTCCGCGCTATAGAGATCCTGTTGGCTGTCGGGCGACGACAGAGCCGCAAGGATTGCGCTCATGCGCTGGTCGCGATCACTCTTGACCTGGATCGCCTCGATGCTACCGAAGCCGACGCCGCGAAGATCGCGGTTCAGCTTGTTGAGCAGATTGCTCACCTTGCGAAGGCGACTCTCGATGGCCCGAGCCACATCGTTGGACTCCCCTCGGAGTCGATGCTCGAAGCGTTTCAGCTTATCGACCAGACCATCTAAATACCGCCGAAGCCGGCGAAGGGCGTCCACTGGGTCGTCGACCTCGCTGACATGCTTGGGAACCCGCAGGGCCAGCCAGCGTCGGGTCTCCAGCCAGGCGTTCAGGAACTGCTCGCTCCCGGCTTCTGCATCGCGGCCGAGACGCTTCAGGAAAGCGGCAAGTTCGCTACCGTCGTCGGCCCTGTCGAGCCTGTCGAGCATGACGGCCCACCATCGCTGCCTGAGCTCGAAGACCCGGATGCTAGCCTCTCCTGCGACATCCTCCAGGCCCGGGTCGCCGAGGGCAGCGTCGAGCAAGCCGAGCTCTTCGCATCGCACCCGTAGCCTGCCCCACCGCTCGACGGCCGGGTCTGCCTGGGCTACCTTGTCCTTGAGATCGGCCTCGGCGTCTTGAAATTTTTCGCGGGCGGCCTCCACGCGCGGCTCTAGTCCAGCAGCGAGCTGATCGGCCTTGCGTAGTGCGCCAGCGGCGACATCTCGAGCGACCTCCGCTCTGACCACGGACTCCTCGGCCGCCACCCGAGCCTCGTCCGACGGGTCGGCCACCTCGGAGTCGTCCAAGTCTCGCTGAAGGTCGGCGATCCGCTTATCGCAGACATCCCAGGTCCCCGTGGCGTCGCGCAGCGCTTTCTCGGCTTCGGCCTCGAAGTCCTTGGCCGCGTCGCGCTCGTCACGCGCCTTGACAAGTAGGCTTTTGGCGGTCTCGACCTCCTTGTTGAGAGACGCCAACATCTCCTGGTCCTGGCGAATTCGCTTTTCCGCGGCGGCGAATCCCAATGCCTCGATATCCCCGCAGACAACGTCGAGGTCCGCTTGGGGCACAAGCCAGAAGCGGCGTCGCTCTTGGGCCATGGACACCGAGGCAAATGAGGTCCCACCCGTTTTGGTCAGACATCGGTCATCATCACTCCATCACCCCCGCCCCCTCCAGCAATTCCCTGTGCACCTCTGGTCCAACAGCCGAACCTCCAAGGAGCCATGGCCTTCAATGACGGCTCTCGCAAAACCGACCAGCTGATGGCAATAAAGACAA
>JBCCGX010000614.1:0-6271 GCA_039029035.1 Acidobacteriota bacterium
AATGTCGAAACAGCCCGACTTCGAGCACAAGTCGAGCTCCGTGGCGGTCGTACGATAAAGCTCGCCACCGTGGTAGGCGATCGCCCGATCGACGATCTCGAGCCGCTCGACCGGCTCGGCGGCCCCTACCGGGCGCGCTGCGATCGTCGCCAGGACGGGTGCGACGATCAGGACCAGGAGCTGTAGGGGCAGGATTTCGACGGGCCGAGTAACGTGACGCATTACGCAGACGATACTAACTCGATCGCCTCCCACAATGACCGTTGTCTGGTCATCCTTGTGGCCTGGGAGCGGCGCTCGGCCCACTAAGGACGGGATCTAACTCGATCCCGTCGCAGTCTGGCGTGCTTCCGGTGGCAGGTGCGGGCCGACCCGACGACCGCGTGCCCGATCCAGGAAACGCGCCGCGACGATCGGCCGCGGTATCGGATCGAGCAGCTCGCGCAGCGCGTTGGCCAAAGTCTCGATAGTGAACGGCTTCTGCAGAAAACTGGTCTCTTGGCTTCCTTCGATCTGCTCCAGCAGCGCCGGCTGTTTCTCGGAGTAGCCCGACATGTAGAGGACGCATAGATCCGGCCGCATGTCGCGCATCTTCTGGGCCAGCTCCTGACCGCCCATCCGCGGCATGACGATATCGGTCAAGAGCAGGTCGATCTCTCCATGTCGGCGCTCGAAGAGACGCCAACCCTGGACGCCATCGCGCGCCGTGTGGACCCGATACCCTTGGGTGGTCAGGAACTGGCGCAAGAGATTGCGTACCGCGGACTCGTCCTCGACGATCAGAATGGTCTCGTTGCCGCCTGGCAGCCCGCGTTGCTCGGCCGCCTGGCGCTCGCTCTCCGGCTCGCCGGAGACCTCGGGAAGGTAGATCGAGAAGCGCGTCCCTTCACCCGGCCGACTATCGACCCGGATCTGCCCGTCGCTCTGTTTCACGATGCCATAGACGGTCGCCAGACCGAGGCCGGTACCCGCAGACTTGGTGGTGTAAAAGGGCTCGAAGATCTGATCGAGCTGCGATTCCTCGATCCCGCAGCCGGTGTCCTCGATCTCCAGGACGACCTGAGAGTGCCTGATCTCCGTTCCCGGCAGGGGATGCTTGCCTGCTTCCAGGTTGCGCGTCCTGAGAGTCAAGGTTCCACCTTCGGGCATCGCCTCGCGGCCGTTGACGACGAGATTCAAGACCACTTGCTCGAGCTGGTTGGGATCCGCCAGGATCGCCCCAAGCTCGGGCTCGAGCTCGGTCGTCAGCTTCACGTCCTCTCCGATCACCCGGCCCAGCAGCTTCTCGATACCGGAGACGACATGGTTCAGATCGACGACCTTCGGCCGCAGGGCCTGTTGACGACTGAAGGCCAGCAGCTGGCGAACGAGGTCGGCTCCGCGATCGGCGGCCCCGAGAATCTGCTCGAGGTGCGAAGGCCGTTCGCCACGGGCTTCGAGTTGCGCCGCCAACAGGTCGGCATAGCCGATCACCGCGGTGAGCAGGTTGTTGAAGTCGTGCGCCACCCCGCCAGCCAGTCGACCGACCGCCTCCATCTTCTGCGATTGTTGGAGCTGATGCTCGATGGCACGTTGCTCGGTCACGTCACGCAGAATGCCGCGGATACCAAGAACTTGACCGTCATCGCCCCGAATCGCCGTCGCCGAAGCCAGCACGCAGACCTTCTCGCCGTCGACGCGCTGCAAATCGAGCTGCTGATTGCGCACCACACCATCGTCGATGACCTGCTGCAGAAAGCCCTCGCGATCCCCGGGTCGCCGGTAGATCATCTGCGCCAGATCAGCGTCTAGCATCTCATCCCGCGAATCGAAGCCGAACAGCTCGACCCCGGCCGGATTGATGTCCTGTAGCTTGGAATCGGCACCGGTGATGAAAATCACGTCGCGCGATTCCTCGAACAAGCGACGATACTTCTGCTCCGATCGGGCCAGAGCTTCCTCGGCTCGCTTTCGCAGGCCCGCTTTGGCCTGTAGCGACTCGGCCGAGGTCCGTTCTAGGGCTCTCTCGAGACGCTGCTTCTCCTCGTCGGCTCGACGGTAGCTGTCATCGATCCGAGAAAGAAGCTCGGCGAACGGGCCCGGCAGCTCTTCGGACGGACCGAAGGTCTCCCGTATCTGGCGTTGAAGTAGTCTGTGCAAATCTGGAGCTTCCTGACGCTGGCCAGACATGCAAAGAGCCCGGCCAAGCTCCTAGAGACTCAGCGAAACAGCGAATCAATGACTCAGCGAAACAACCTAAATCGGACAGCGAGAATGATACGTCCGCTACAGTAACTCACCCAGAAGCCCCAGCACGCAGAGGCCAGGGGAATCGACCAAGTCGATCAATCTTTGGCGTCCCATTCCGTGATACTCAAAACCCGATGAGCCATCCTCTCGAACCGATCATCGATCTCGTGCGCAGCTTGTGCTCTTGGCAGGCCGTTTGGCTGGCCCAAGCGAGTCGTGTCGAGCCTGCTGCTTGGCTGGAGGATCCGCTGGCCCTCGCTCTGGCCCTGCCGCCCCTGGCCTTGCCCCTGTTCGTTTTTGCCTCGGCGCTGATCGAGTACGTCTTCCCGCCCTATTGGGGGGATATGTTCGTGCTGCTCGGATTCTTTCTCGCCGGCCAAGGGGTCGTCTCGCCGGCGATCGTCTTTGCCGCAGCCCTATCGGGCAGCATCGTCGGCTCGATCATCGCCTACCGCTTGGGAGAACGCTACGGGCTTGCCGTGATTCGTCGTTTCTCCTCCAGCAAGCGACGAGGACACTCGCGGCAGCGCGTGCGGGATCTCTTTCGACGCTTCGGCAAGAAGCTCTTGCTGGTCAATCGCTTCCTGCCTGTCGTCCGCGGCGGCCTGCTCTACGGCGCTGGCGCACTGCGGCTCCGTTTCGCTCCGGTGATCTTCTACTGCGCCCTGAGCAACCTCGCCTTCATGGGACTCTTGATGTGGGCCGGTCTGTGGACCGCAGGATCCTGGGCAGAGATTCAGGCCGCTTTCCAGCGGTCCAATCGGCTGATCGGTGGGGCGCTGCTCACAGTCGTGGCAGTCTGGGTGGCCACGGCCCTGTGGCGCAAGCGAGCTCGTCAAGAGCTCGTCGCCTCCTCGTCCGATCTAGTGCACCTCGCCGGAGCCGAGCCCGAGAGAAACCCCGAGTCGGTGTAGCGCCTCGGCGGAATGCCGGCTGCCCGTCCGCTGCCAGCGCTCGAAGAGATGTAAAACGTCGGAGTCGTCCGCCAGACCGCAGCTCTCCCCGACTTCGGTCAGGATGTCTACAAAGCGCTCGAAGCCCGTCGCCAGCTCTTCGAAAACCGTAGCGCTCTCGCGCGAGCGACACGACACCGCAACCGAGGCATAGGCACTGCCGCCAAGGCGCCCATAGTAGTCGGCATCGAGCGCTCGGCGTTCCAGGCTGTCCACGAACACCCCACTGATGAAGAGTGCCAGATCACCCGACAACTTGAACAGATTGAATCGGCGCATGCCCCCCGCCGAAACCGCTGCGAGGAAGATCTTCGACAGGGGTTCATCGAAGGGGATCTCGGCACGCGAGAACATCTGCTCCGGGCAAACAAAGGCGTCGAGCAATTGCACCAAATAGGCTGTCGCTTCGGGACTCGAGCGCACATTCTGGTGATCCATGGCATCGCTGACGAGCTCTTCGAAGAGCTCAGCCGGTGTTTGCGTATGGATCAGGCTCACGCGATGGCTCTTTGCTGACTCTCGACCCCTGTTGAACCGGCTACCCTTGTCGTGCCGGCGACTCCTGTTGACCCGCGCTCGTCTCTTAGTGCCTCGCTAACCGTGGTGCCTCGCATCCCAGAGTATCACCGAGTCACAACGACGGTGACCTGTGGGATCCTCGACTAGTTTATACGGGCGGCGACAGCCGGCGGTTGACCGCTGGGCCGAGACGAGCGCTCAGAACTGTGAAGCCCCGAGCTACTGTGAGGCCCCGAGGCAAGAGATCCACGCTGTGGATCCTGGAGGATCGCCCGTGCCACAGCGGGGGGCTCGGCCACCGTGCTCTTTGGGTAGGACGTGACCAAGGGCCTCCCTCACGTTGAGGCTGGTAAAGGCCGTCCCCCGGTCCGGCGCCGCTGACGGCGTTGCTTGGCCTCGGCCCGCAGCACCTCACCGAGTGACTGCAAAGCATCGCGCAGGACCTGACGCTCGCTGACCGCCAGAGGCTGCTCGGCGAAGCTCTCGCGAACATAGAGCTCGATCACCGGGCGGATCGAAACCGCCGCGGCGGGGAAACGCTCGGTGGCCCGCTGCTGTAAGTCGAGCGGCGCCAGAGTCTCGGGTATCTCGAGCCCGGCACGGCTGAGCTGGCGCCGCAGCAAGAGGTAGGCGGCTTCGCCGCTCAAGGGTCGGCGGCGATTCCACGCCGTGACCTCCGCCACTGCGGCGGCGAAGAGCATCAGGAGCACGAGCAGCGGCAGTCGCGGCTGCCAGACCTGCGGGGTCGGAGCGTCGTCCGGCAAGGCGAGCTCGTCGGCAAACGGGGTCTCGGGTTGCTCGGGTTCGTCTTGGCCGAGATTCTTCACTTTGCCCCAAAGCTGCTGGAGCCTCTCGCGCACGGAGCGGAAAAAGCTGTCCTGGTCCGCCGCACCGTAGGTCAGCACATAGCGGTCCCAACGGAAGTTGATGTAGTCGTAGACCTGGCTCAGGAGCAGCGAGAGACTCTGCGGCTCGACCGTTGGCCGGCCGTCGGGAGGTGTCGGATCGTAGATCTGCCAGCCTCGCAACTCGCTGTAGGCCTCGACCCAGGCATGGGCATTTTGCTGGCGGACGACGAAATAGTCTTCTATCGGGTTGAGCTCGGCGCCGAGAAATCCGGTGACGAACCGCGCCGGAATACCCTGTGAGCGCAGCATCAAGACCATGGCCGAGGCGAAGAACTCACAGTGACCGCTCTTGTACTCGAAGAGAAACTCCTCCAGCGGGTTCTCTCCGGTGCGGCCGAGGAAGTCCAGTGTGTAGGCGTATTGGGTTAGCAGATGCTGCTCCAGGCGATCGATCCTTTCCTCGACACTCCCTTCGCCCATCACCTGCTGGGCCAAGTCGATCATACGAGGTGTCAGGCCACTTTGATCGAGAGCTGACAAGGCGCTACCCGGCGTGTCGTCGAGGCGCGCGTGGATCACCGGCCTGGCGGCCAGCTCGACTTCGTACTTCAAGGTGTCCTGCGGCCGGGCCGGCATCAGGACCGCGCCGCCCGGATCGATCCCCATACCGGTCAGGTTGTCGAGCCGGATGGACAGCGCCTCGACCGGTAGGATCACGCTGAAGCTGTTGATCGGCTCGAGAAAGAAGGACGCTTGGTTGACCGGCTCCCGTTCTTCACCGAGACGAAAGAAGCGCTCGTTCGCGGTGGCGCTCGTCGGCACCAGCACCTCGGCCTCGCGCAAGGCGCGAAACCAGTTGCGATTGCGATAGGTGTCATAGGCCGCTCCCTTGAAGCGCAGATTGCCCGGATCGCCCATCTGCACCACGTCGTCGTACTGCACCCGCAGGGCGACGTTGCGGTTGCCGCGCACCGTCGTGGTCAGACTGAGATCGACCGAATCGCTGAAACCGGTGGTGCGGGCGATGCCGCTGCTACCCGATCCGCGCCCCAGGATGTAGGGCTCGCGAATTCGCGGCATGGTGGCGAAAAGGGGTACCGCGACCAGCAGAATCAGGAAGGTCCCGACAGTCAACGGTGCACGGAACGGCAGACGCGCAGCCCGAGTCCGATCCTCACCCGCACCGACCATCATGTGCAGGTGGGCAAAACGCCCGAGTAGCAGCAGGCTGAGGATCAGGAAGGTCGCCAGATACGGCATGATGCTGACGTGGGAGCTGGTCGCCATGGCGCCGACGAAGAGAAAGTAGATGGCGATGACGATGTGCCACTTGTCCTTTTCCCGGCGAATCGAGAAGAGCTTCACCACCACCAGGAACAGAATCAGGTGGAGCAACGCCGTGACCGCGGAGCCGCGCACAAAGGCCGCCTGGAGGTCGACGTAAAAGATCGGCAGATAGACCAGGCCGAGAAGATTCAGGGCCCAGTTGCCCAAGGTCAACCAGGATCCCTGCTCGGCGCGCTGCAGGAAGTAGATCAGGCAAAGCGAGTAGGCGAAAAGGAAGGGCCATTCGAGCACCTGGTTGAACGGCAAGGGGATCGGTGCCAAGAGCGCCAACGCGCCCAACCATAGCCTCTTCTCGCGTCCGAAGGTCATGCGACGGCCTCCCGCCTCGGAGCCCTCTCGTCGGCCGGGCCACGGTCGGCGGCAGTACGGTCGGCC
>JBCCGX010000615.1:0-6252 GCA_039029035.1 Acidobacteriota bacterium
GCGAGACAACTTCGAGTACCTGGTTTACCGGGCGCTCAACTTGATGGCGCCGCACATGGGCTCGACCGAGCTCGGGCAGACCGCCTTGGCCGCGCCGGAACAGATGGAGCGCTGGTTCCTGCAGTGGCTGCGCGCGCGGACGGCAAGTCTGGAAGGTGCCACCGAATGATGAATCCACAAGAGGCCCTGAGTCGCTGGAATAGCACGGATCCGGTCCACGAGGCGCCAGACAACGGCCTGATCAACCGCACCTGGCTGGTGGGCGAGCCGCCCTGGGCCGTCTTGCAGTGGGTCAATCCAATCTTCGATCCGATGATCCACTATGACATCGAAGCGGTCACCGCTCGCCTCGAAGAATCCGGTCTGACCTCGCCCCGATTGCTGCCGACTGCGGCGGGCAAGCTCTGGGCGGATCTCGGATCCGACTGCTGGCGCTTGATGACTTTCATTCCCGGCAAGACCTTGCACCGGATCGAGAACCCCCGGCAAGCGGCCGAGGCCGGGCGCGTCGCCGGTTGCTTCCACCGAGCGCTGCAAGGTTGGGACTACGAGCGCAAGGCGCGTCGCCGCCACATCCACGACACCACGATGCACATGTCCGAGCTGCATGCCGCATGCGCCGAGTCGACCGGTCATCCGCTGGCCGCAGAAGCCGGCGAGCTAGGGGCCGACATCCTCCGTCGGTGGTCCGACTGGGACGGTGAGATGCCGCGTCGACAGCGCTTTTGCCATGGCGATCTCAAAATCTCCAATCTGCGGTTCGAGGCCAGGGACGGTTTCGGGGAGAGTGCTGAGGGCGCCGAAAGCAACGACGAGGGCATCTGTCTGATCGACCTCGACACCCTGGGCCCCATGCCGATCGCCTGCGAGATGGGTGATGCCTGGCGCAGCTGGTGCAACCCGGCCGGCGAGGACGATCCGGAAGCCGTCGCCTTCGACACGGAGCTTTTCGCCGCCAGCGCTCGCGCCTGGCTGGCCGTGGCGCCGCCGCTGGACGAGGACGAGAAACAGTCCTTGGTACCTGGCATCGAACGAATCTGCCTGGAGCTCGCAGCACGCTTCTGTGCCGACGCCTTGCGCAACAGCTATTTTCGCGAGGATCGGCAGCGCTATCCCGAGATCGGTACCCACAACCTCATCCGAGCGCGCTCCCAGTCGGCTTTGGCCGAGTCGGCGCGCCGGGCGCGCGAAGAGTGCGAAGCGATTGTCATGTCGGCGTAACTCGAGATCTGCAGACCGACGGTGTCACGCGACGTCGCGGTGCTGGTTGTGATCGCCAGACCTTTGATCGCCAGACCTTTGGCTGGCTAGGGGATTACGATGTTTTTGCAATTGCTCAAGTATCTTCCGATTTATATTACCTGCATCGCGCTGGCCGGGTTGCTGTGGCAACGACCCTTGGGTTTGCTCTGTCTATATGTTGCTATCAGTGTCTTGATTCTCTGGAAGTTTCACGCCAAGGGCGATTTGATCTATTATTTTGTGCCCTTTTTTATGGGTCCGCTCGGTGAGCTTCTGCCGGTAGCTCTCGGGGCCTGGACGTACTCCAAACCTCTTTGGATGATTCCGATGTGGCTACCTTTCGTTTGGGGCCTGGCCGGCCTGTTCATGCGCCGGACCTCGGTTGTCCTCGAACAGCATTTCACGCGCTAGAGACCACGTCAGTATAGATCTCGAATAGATCCAGGGGGACTATTGACACCCCTCGTAGGGGTCAGTAACCTCATTTCGAGACAGTCAAGTTTTGGCGCATCCCTGTTGGTGGATGCCATAAAGCGCAGTCACGCTGAGGTTCCCTCGGGCCGAGGGCTCGACAGGAGTTTAGTGTCAATGCCGATTGCGTATCGGCATTCGAAGGTCGTAGTGCGCCCACGTCAGACGGCAGAAAGGAAATAATGAAACGAAGAGATTTCCTGAAAATCGGATTGGCCGCAGGCGGCTCGAGCCTGGTCGGCTCGAAGCGTGCCGAAGGGCGGCAAGACCTCACCAAGTACTTGTGCTCGCCGGACGATCAAGCACGTGATCTCGACGAGCTGGTACCGAGTCCGCCGGCGGAGCCTTACAAGGCCGAGCTTTTCGTGCCGCCGGTGATGGAACCCTACGCATACGACGAGCTGCAGCCGCAGCCTGATCCCGCGGCGCATCAGCGCTACGAAGATTTCCGACCGCAGAAGCTCTATCAGATTTTCGAGCAGGAGTTTCGCTGGAACTACCACCCGGATCCGCCTTACACGGTCAAGAAGGACGGTAAATCCCTCGGTAGCTACTCCTGGGGCTTCCACTCGCCACGAGCCAAATCGACCGGCCTCAACGCCTTCGAGCCCCACGCCTCGACCCCGGGCCCGACCTACGTCGCGCGCTATGGCGAGCCGGTGCTCACCCGCCTGTTCAATGATCTGCCGACCCTGGGGCACGCGAAGGCGTCCTTCGCCTTGCCATCGACCGCGACCCATTTGCACAACGGGCATACCGCTTCGGAAAGTGACGGTAATCCTCAGGATTGGATCGATCCGGGAGAGTTCTGGGACTACCACTACGGCAACTTTCCCCTCGGTAACGACCCGCGCGAAAAGCTCACCACCCTGTGGTACCACGACCATCGGCTGGACTTCACCGCCGCCAACGTCTACGCCGGCCTGGCCGGGTTCTACCTCTTGTTCGACGACGAAGACACCGGCGACGAGAACACCGGCTGGCGCTTGCCGAGCTTCCCGCACTACGACATCCCGCTGATCATTCAGGACGTCAAGTTCGCCTATGACTCGGTGGCCGATCCGGCCGCTCAGGTGGTGTTCGAGAACTTCAACACCGACGGTATGATCGGCGATCGGGTGACGGTCAACCGCCGCATCACGCCGCATTTCAAAGTCGAGCCGCGCAAGTATCGGTTCCGTATCCTGAACGGTGGCCCGTCGCGCTTCTACCAACTCTTCCTGCGCGATCCGCAGAAGCGCCGCGGCACCGAGCATCCGCGATTCGTCATCATGACCGGCGACGGTAACTTCCTACCCGAGCCGATCGAGGCCGAGAGCCTGTTCCTGAGCGTTGCCCAGCGGGTCGACGTCATCATGGACTTCTCGGGTTACAAGCCGGGTGATCATGTCTACCTCCACAATCTGTTGAAGCAGGTCAATGGTGCCGGACCGGCCAATGGCCCGCGCGGCCCGTTTCTCGATTTTGCCGATCCCGATTCCTTTCTCATGCGGTTCGACGTCATCGCGCCGCGCTCGAGCGCCAAGGACAACAGCCAGATTCCCGACTACTTCCGGCCGTTGCCGACAATCAACATGGACGAGGTGCTGCGCGAGCGTACCTGGGTGTTCGATTACGACGGCGGCCTGTGGACGATCAACGGCCGGGTGATGGACCCCAATCGCATCGACGCCGGCATCGATCAGGGCTCGGCCGAAATCTGGAACTTCGTCAATGGCGGCAACGATTGGTCGCACCCGATCCACAGCCACTTCTCGGAGTTCCTGATTCTCGAGATCAATGGCCGGCCCTTCCGGCCGCGCTACATCCAGACGGTGGACGACGACGACATGTCCTTCGTCGAGTACATGGGGCGGCGGAAGGGCGACCGGCCCAAGATCAGAGCCTACCTGGGCGGTCCGCGGCGCGACGTCGCGACGCTCTTGCCTGGCGACGAGATCAAGGTCTTCATGCGCTGGGCCGACTTCCTCGGCAAGCACGTGATGCACTGCCACAACGTGGTGCACGAAGACCACGCCATGATGGTGCGCTGGGACATCATGGAGCCTGGGCGTGGCTTCGACGAGCCACGTGAGGCGGCCGAAGTCTACAGCGGCGAACAATTCGATCCGCCTTATCCAGATCCGCGGCCACCGTCGATTCCGCACCTCGAGGAGCGGCCCCATGCACAGTCGATCCAGGAGGGGAAATAGGTCATGAGCAATCGACGCAAAGTCATCGCCGCCGGCGCCGTGGCGATCCCCGATCTGGCGCTTGCGGCTTCGGGCTGGACGTTTCCCGAGGCGGCGCAGGACCCGGCCTGTGAGCGGCCCGCTCGCGGCCCCAAGGCGAGTTACTTTCCCAATGCTGTGGTCACCACCCACGAAGGGGAGCGCGCCTTGTTCTACGACGACCTGCTGGCGGAGAAGACGGTGCTGATCAACTGCATGTCGGTACGCGGCGACGAGGTCTACCCGGTGACCGAGAACCTCTCCAAGGTGCAACCCTTCTTCGGTGACCGCCTCGGCCGCGACGTCTTCATGTATTCCCTCAGCGTCGACCCGGAACACGATACGCCGGAAGTCCTGCGGGAGTTCGCGCAGCGTTACGGCGCTCAACCGGGCTGGAGCTTCCTCACCGGTACGCCGGAAGACATGGAGGCCTTACGCAGCAAGCTCTTCTCGCACAACCCGGGCCTCCACCACGGCGGCGCCAAGATGCGGGATTGCTCAGTAGGCCTGGCGCGCTACGGCAACGAGGCGATCGGCTTGTGGGGCTCGGTGCCTTGCAAGGCCGACCCTGAATGGATCGCCCGACGGCTCTCCTGGGTCGTGCCGCGCGACCGGCAAGCCAATACCTTCAAGCGCCGGGGGCCGTCGCCCCTGCCCGAGGCGTTACAGAAGGGGGTGTCGTCATGATGCTGTGGCGGCGATATCGCAGGTCCGGACGGCTGGTTCTAGCGAGGCTTGGCCTCAGACGGCAAAGCCCGCATCGGTGCTCAGGAAAGGCGAAACTTGACTCAGAATTCAAGGTTTCGCCTTCCCTAACGCAGCTCGTCGCGTTGGTCAGCCTGCTCGCCGTACCGGGCGTATCGGCAGAGGAGCCGACGTGCTCTTACCCGGGGCCGTACAAGGTCACGCCGGCACCGGGGACCTGCCATCCTTACGTGCAGCCGTACCCGGAGGCGTCCAAGCAGACGACCACAGGCTGTCCGGACAACTGTCGCACGGAAGTGCAGACTGGCGAAGGGATCTTTCCGGCCAGCTATCCGTTCCTGTCGCGGCAGTTCGAAGAGGTCGATCCGGCGAAGTACGCGGGCAAGACCTTCCCCGGCACCAATTTCCTGCCCACGATCTACACCAACATGTTCGACAGCCAGGGTCGGGAGATGTTGAACACCTTGCCGTCGACGCCGCACAACCCGTACAACCTGCACGACGGCGAGCCGGTGGTGAGTGAGATCAACCCGATCTCTCCGACCGATGATCTAGGCGACATCTTCGCCCTGGTGCTGGCCAAGTATGCCGAGTGGCAGGAGCTGACGAGCAAGGTGGGGGCCGATACCGCTTACTACCAGGGTGAGGCGGCGGTGCTGCTCGACATCGTCGACCGCCAACTACAGATGGGCATCGACATCCTGGAGGGTAATCCGGTCGAGAACCGTGCCTACAGCGGCATCTCGGTGCTGCACTACGACGGCCCGACCAAGGTGCGCAAGGTCGAGCCGATCATCGATCCGGAGACCGGTAAGGTGGTCTCCGGCAACGTCAACGTGCATCAGATCTGGTACGACCAGCACATCGAGTCCGACACCGCTTACCTCGATGCCAGCCTGGTACAAGACGTGCCGTGGACGGTGACTTACACCGTCGATGTGCTGAACCGTGGGCACGACGATTTCGCCCCCTTTACCATGTTCTTCGATCGTCCGGCGGACGGCTCGAGTAAGCCCCACATCGGTATGGACCAGAGCTTCTTCGACATGCCGGATGGCACCCGCACCGTGTTCAAGATCAAGATGCCCCAGGGTCGCTACCTGAACCTGGTCTACACCTGGGGCTGGCGCTTCCACCCACCACGCATCCAGGTGATGGAGAACGCTGGCAAGAAGGTCGACTATGGGCCCAACGTGCCACCGGTCTGCCCGCCGAGCTACCAGGGTAAGACCTTGCCGGAGCTCGAGGTGGCGGTTTTCGGACGTGATCCACGGGCGAGCAAAGAAGCTCAGCTGGCGGCGATCGCCAAGATCGGCAAGCTGTCGCCGGCCAAGCGAATGTGGCAGGCCTTGCGCGACACTCAGGCGGCGATCGCCGCCAAGGAGTACGACAAGGTTCCCTCGATCATCAAGGATCGCGCCATCCCGGCCTATGGTGACTGGCGTGATCGCACCCGGCTGCCGGCCGGTGTGGAGCCCGATCCGGACGCCGACATCACCCTCCTCTACGTCAACAACACGATCTACGGCGAGCTCGCCAACGGTGGCTGGGTGCGTTGGGACGATTGGGAAACGCGCTATAGCGAGTGGAAGTCAGCCAATCCGGATTGGGATCAGTTGCCGGA
>JBCCGX010000616.1:0-6249 GCA_039029035.1 Acidobacteriota bacterium
CGGCAACGTCACCTCTCTGGCCGAGTCGCCGCATGTCGAGGGATTGATCTACGCCGGCACCGACGACGGTCTGATCCAGGTGACCGACAACGGTGGCGAGACTTGGAGCCAAGCAGGCACGCTGCCCGGCGTGCCGGACGAAGGCTTCGTCAACGACATCAAGGCCGACCTGCACGACGCCGACACGGTGTACGTGGCGCTCGACAACCACAAGAACGGCGATTTCGCGCCCTACCTGCTGAAGAGCACCGATCGTGGACAGACCTGGACGTCGATCGCCGGCGATCCCGCGGACGGCGGCCTGCCGGAACGCCACCTCGTCTGGCGCCTGGTGCAGGATCACGTCGAGCCCGATCTGCTCTTCGTCGGCACCGAGTTCGGCGTTTTCTTTTCGATCACCGGCGGTGGTCAGTGGATCAAGCTCGCCGGCGGCGTGCCCAACATCCCGTTCCGCGATCTGGCCATCCAGCAGCGCGAGAACGATCTCGTCGGCGCCACATTCGGTCGCAGCTTCTACATCCTCGACGACTACTCCCCCCTGCGCTCGGTCTCCGAGGCCATGCTGGAGCGTGAAGCGGAGCTCTTCGACGTCAAGGATGCCTGGTGGTACGTCGAGCAGAGACCCCTCGGCCGCGGCCAGAAAGCCACCCAGGGGACCGACTTCTTCGTCGCACCGAATCCCCCCTTCGGCGCCGTTTTCACCTACTACCTGCGCGACGGTTACCAGACCCGCAAGGCCACGCGGCGCAAGGCGGAGAAGAAGATTGCCAAAGAAGGCGGCGATACGCCCTACCCCGGCTGGGACGAGCTGCGTCGCGAGGCACGCGAAGAAGATCCGGCGATGATCCTCACCGTGCGTGACAGCTTGGGCGAGGTGGTGCGTCGGGTCACCGGCCCGGCCAAACCCGGCTTCCACCGCGTCGCCTGGGATCTACGCTATCCCGTCGCTCAGGCGTGGAGCCCACAGCCCAACCGAGGCTTCGGCCGGCCGACCGGTATCCTGGCCGCGCCCGGCACCTACAGCGTCAGCCTGGCTAAGCGGGTCGACGGCGAGATCACCGATCTCGGCGAGCCGCGCACCTTCGAGGTAGTGCCGTTGCGCGATCCGGTGCTGCCCGGCATGGAGCCGGGTGAGATGGTGGCCGCCATGCGCGAGATCACCGAGCTGCAACGGGCCGCTAGCGGCGCCGACGCGGCGATCGAAGAAACGGCGACGCGCCTGCGGGCGATCAAAGAGGTGCTGATGCGCTCCACCGTCGGCGACACCGCGCTCGACACGGAAGTTCGTACCCTCGAAGCGCGCCTGGCGGATCTGAATGAAGCCCTGAACGGCAACGAGCAGCAAGGTGACCTCGGCGAGCCCACACCGCCCTCGGTCAACGGTCGCCTCGGCACCGTCGGCTTCGGCAATCGCCTCTCCGCCTACGGGCCGACCCCCCACCACCTCGAGAGCCTGCGCATCGCCGAGGAAGCGCTCGGCACCATCCGTCAAGATCTCAACCAGCTGATCCGCGTCGATCTGCCGGCGCTGGAGGAGAAGCTCGAGGCGGCAGGCGTCCCGTGGACGCCGGGCAGGGGAGTGCCTGGAAGCAAGTAGGGGTCTCTCGGCCTTCGAGACAGCTCCCTAGAGCCGTCATCCGGCGACGTAAGGATCACAGCACGGGATCAGCGGCAAAGCTGCTGATCCTGTGCAACCTGCTGACGCGGAGGTGACTCCGCGCTTCTTTTTGACCGTCTGGCGCCCGAGGCGTCACTTACAGAAATTACTCGGCTATCGTGCAGCCTTCTATCACTCGGCCAACGATCACATAACTCAAAACGCGACCTTTCCCGTCAATATCGAACGGTGCGAGCATCTTGGGATCTATGCAATTGTCCTCCAGCGATTCACTGGCAATTCCAGGCTCGTCGCGACCGATCACAATACAACGCCACGCAAGTGACGGGTCATCCGCGCATTCCATTGGAAGAGTAGCTTGGTGCATCTGCGCTGACGCCTCGTCGCCGAAAAATATAGAGCCACCGTAAATCAACATCGCTCCGGAGACAGCGAGCGTTGCAAGGTTAAGGAAAGATTGTTTAACTAGAGTTTTCATTTCTCGACTCCTTCAAGGAAAGACATTGCTTCCCACACTTTTTGATGACTATCGATCTGTGATGTGCTGCTCGTTGATGACGCCGCAGCGGTGGGCGCCGTTGTCGTGGCCCCTGTATCTATTTAGGCGTTTCTAGACCAAGGAACGGATCAGCAGTAGAAGAAAAAATGCCCTTCTGGCATGGGTCGCGCCCATGCCGTTACCAACTTGCCGTTCCCGGGTACGAATAGCGAACTCTTACGGGGTAGCCGCACCTCCCGATAAGTAGAAGTCCACGATGGCGCAAGTCCCTTTTGTACGGTCCAAGTTTCCCGATCAGGACGTGCGTTTGATGAAGGCGGCGCGGGACGGTGATGCCTCACGGGTGGCTGCTCTGCTCGAGGCTGGCGCCGAGATCGACGCCACGGATGCGAACGGAGAGACCTCGCTCATTTTCGCCGCCATGGCGGGGCATCTCGCCGTGGTCAGGCTTCTGGTCGAAGCCGGGGCCGACGCAACCCACAAAGACGACTACGGTTACACCGCCTACACGGCGGCGATGTTCTTTGGTGACTTTCGTGGCGCAACGAGGCCGCCGTTCGACCAGATCATGGCCGCCGTCAAGCTGCCGGATTGAGGCCGTACCTCCCAAGAGCGTGGGGCCCATCGATAGGGCCTCGGTGCCGCGTGGGCAGACTCCACTCTGAGATTCCGGCAGGCGACCGGAACTCCAAGGCACCCGTAGCAGTCCAAAGACCCAAGCCCAGGCCGGGATTCACTGGACGCCAGAGAGGAGATCTGCGATGCGCCAGGCAGCGATTGGAAACGAGCCCAAAGCTGATTCGACGATCGATGGAGTCGGTGTCGGCTCTGAACCTGCGATCCATCCTTTGCAACGCCTGCTCGTGCGGTTCGCCTGGATCTACCTCATTGGCTATGGCTTGCCGAATGCCTGGGAACTGGCTTTTCGGGCGAATCCTTTCGCTCCGGCGATGCACCGGCTGGCAATCTGGGCCGGTGAGAACGTCCTGAAGATGAACTACGACTTCCGGGCGGACTCCGAGAGCGGCGATGCGATGATGCACTACTTGACAGTGCTGATCCTATTTGTCGTTGCGTTTGTTGGCTCGCTGGTGTGGACGCTGGTTGATCGTGAGCCATCCCGTGATCGTCGGCTCGGCCGGTGGCTCTTCGTAGCCTGTCGCTTTTACCTACTCGGCGTCATGGTGGCTTACGGCCTGGCCAAGATCTTTACTTTGCAGTTCGTGCCGCCGAGCCTGGAGCGTCTGCTCCAGACCTACGGCACCTCCTCGCCGATGGGGCTCCATACGACGGCGATGGGGTATGGCAAGGCGTATGCCGTTTTTGGCGGGCTGGCGGAGCTGGTCGGCGGGCTGTTGCTCGCCTACCGGCGCACGACGACTTTGGGAGCCCTGATCCTCGTCGGCGTGATGAGCAACGTGGTGGTGATGAACTTCGCCTACGACGTCTCCGTCAAGCTCTTCTCCTTGCATATCCTGCTCTTTGCGTGTGCGTTACTCGTGCCCGACGCTCGTCGCTTGCTGCATGTCTTTGTCTTCAACCGTCCGGCGCCAGCCGCCGCCCATCCGCCGCTTTTCGGCAGCCAACGAGCCCGTCTCGTGGGCCGCGCGATGGCCGCGTCGGGAATAGGCCTCTTCTTGCTCACCAATGTCGCGACGGGCTTCGCGTCGGAGAAAGCCCTCGGTCGAGGTGCCGCCAAGCCGCCGTTGTGGGGGATCTACGACGTCGAGAGCTTTTACCTCGACGGAGAGCTCCGGCCGCCCCTACTGACAGATGCCAGTCGCTGGCAGAACGTGGTGTTCGATACCCTCGGGCGCCTGAGCGTACGGCGCATGGACGGCGGGTTTCAGCGCTACAGCGCTGTCGTCGACGGGCCTGGCAAGCTGTCGATCTATCCGCAGCGGGGCACACGCGAGCTCTGGATCTACGAGCAACCGGCGCCCGGCAAGCTGTTGCTCGCCGGTGAGCTCGATAGGAGGAAGATCTCGGTCGAGGCGAAAGCCCGTGCGCTCGGCGACATACCACTGATTCGCGGCGGATTCCGCTGGGTCAACGAGGTGACGCCGAACTTCTGACACCATGACACGTGATCAGTTGCGCAGCGCCTCCACCGGCTCGACGCGCATCGCGGTCAGGGCGGGGATGTAGCAGGCAAGGAAGTTGATCGCGGTGAGAAAAAGGGCGATCGCGCCGAAGGTCAGAGGGTCGTTGGGGTCGACGCCGATGAGGAAGCCGACCAACAACCTGGAGACGCCGATGCCGGCTAGAAGACCGACGCAGAGCCCGATCGCCAACCGCCCGGTGCCCTGGCGCAAGACCATGCTGAGGACGTTGCTGGGGCTGGCGCCGAGGGCCATGCGCAGGCCGATCTCCTGGGTCCTGCGGCCGACAGAGAAGGCGGTGACACCGTAGATGCCGATCGCCGCCAGCAGCAGGGCGATACCACCAAACGAGGCGAAGAGGCCGCCGAAGAGATCGAAGAAGAAGCGCTCCTGGCCAACCACTTCCTCCATGGTGCGCGTCCAATAGATCGGCAGATCCGGATCGAGCCCGAGGACCGTTTGGCGCAGCGTCGTGGTGAAGGCCATCGGTTCGCCTCGGGTCTCGACCGCCAACGACAGGAAGCGCTGGGGAAACTGAGCGATGGGGGCATAAATGCCAGCAGTGTCATCGCTCTCGAGGTCGTTCATCCAAGCGTCCTGCACCACGCCGACGACCGTTCGCCAGGGCTGCTCTGCGGCACCGGGCTCGCCGTCGGACACGTTCTCTCGCCCGAATCGCAGGCGTTGACCCACGGCGTTCTGGCCCGGCCAAGCGTGCTCGGCGAAGCTGCGGTTGACCACGATCACCGGCTCGGCCGCCGGCTGATCCTGATCGGTGAACGCCCGGCCAGCCTGTAAGGTGATGTCGAAGGTGTCGAACATCTGGGGGCTGATCGCGGCGAAGTAGGCGCCCGGTACATCTTGGCGGGTGGGGTAGTCTTCCCCTTCCAGCCGGTAGTAGGTGCCGCCCATGCCGGTTGCTGGCAGGCTCGAGGTCAGTGCCACCGATTCGACACCTGGCGTTGCGGCGAGGCTCTCGAGCAGGCTGTCCCAGAAGCGCACCCGATCCGCCTCTTCCGGATAGGCACTGACGGAAAGGCCGATGCGCGTGGTCAGCAGGTTGTCGGAGGTGAAGCCGAGATCGGCGTTGCGCAGGTTCACGATGGTGCGCGTCATCAGGCCGGCGCCGAGCAGCAGCACGCAGGCCAGGGCGATCTGGCCGATCACGGCGACACGGCTGAAGCGGCCGATGCGGAAGCCCGACGACGAACGGCTATCCTCTTTGAGCAGGGTGTTGACGTCCATACGCGACGCTTGCAGCGCCGGTACCATGGCAGCGAGCAGCCCGGAGAGGATCGTCGCCAAGGTCATGAAGACGAGCACTGGCAGCTCGAGCCCGGGAGTCACCCAGTAGGCTGGATCGGGGTGCGAATCCACCATCCGTGCCAGGTGCCCGCCGCCCCAGTGGGCGAAGGCGAAGCCCACCAGGGCGCCACCGGTCGCCAAGACCAGGCCCTCGACCAGCAGATCCCACACCACTCGACGACGCTCGGCGCCCAGGGCGAGGCGTGTGGCGAGCTCCTTGGAGCGCGACGAGGCGCGGGTCAGCAGCAAGCTGGCAACGTTGGCGCAGGCGATCAGCAGCACGAAGCCCACCGCACCGAGCATGGTCCACAAGAGATCGGTGAACACTTTGGGGGTGAACTCGCGGATGTAGGGCTGGATCGCCACTCGATCCAGGCCTTCGTTCGAGTTCGGGTGCAGGGCGGCGAGCCGTGCTGCCAGGGTCGACACTTCGGCTTCGGCCTCGGCGGTCGACACTCCGTCACGCAAGCGGCCGAAGACCTCCAAGGTCAAGCCGTCACCGCGCGGCAGCTCGGTCGGATCGAGGCGGAGGGGGACCCACACGTCGTGCTTGACCGGGAACTTGAACCCTTCGTCCATCACGCCGATCAAGGTCGCTGGCTCGCCGTTGACCCGCACCGTGCGGCCGACGACGTTGGGATCACCGCCGTAGCGCTTGCGGAAAGCGTCGTAGCCGATGACGATCACGGGATCGGCGCCGGGGAGATCTTCGCCCGGGGCGAAGC
>JBCCGX010000617.1:0-6246 GCA_039029035.1 Acidobacteriota bacterium
CGCCAAGGCGGCGAGCCACAGCAGGCCTGGGTGGAGCAGATCGACCACGAGACCCTATTGGCGGCCCAAGAAGGCGCCGGCCAGAAGCGCTTCGACCATGGCCTCGAGCTCCAGCGCGGTCGAGAACGAGTAGCACTCGGCGCCGTAGCGCAGGGCGAATTGGCGCAGGGCCTCGCGGTGGGCGGTGAGTCGGCGACGGTACGCGGCGAGCTCGCTGGCGCCGAGGGTGACTTCCAGCCGCTCGCCGCTTTCGGTGTCGTGGAGCTCCAAATCCCCTTCGAGGGTCGGATCGAGCTCCTGGGGCGCCAGCAGCTGGATCAGAACCAGCGAATGGCGGCGGTGTAAATACGGTCGCAGCAACGATTCGAAATCCCGGTCGAGGAAGTCGGAGAGGATCAGGGTCAGGCCGGGGCGTGCCGCGGTGGCGTGCAGGCGCAGCGCCCGAGTGCCTCCGGCATCGCCCCCGGGGTGGGCCTTCTGCAGGAAGCGAAGGAGGGGAAAGAGCGCCCCCTGGCCGCGCGCCGGAGCGTGCGGACGCAGGCCGCCGCCGTCGAACAGTCCGACACCGACCCGGTCATGGGAGCTCAAGGCGACGTGGGCCAGAGCCGCTGCCAGCCGTGCCGCGGCCAGCCACTTGCCCGGCTCGCCGAAGGCCATCGAGCGCGAGGTGTCGAGCAGCAGGTGCACCGGCAGATCCTGCTCCTGCTCGTAAGTCTTGATGAAGGGGCGCCCCAATCGACCGAGGAGAGGCCAGTCGAGATGGCGCAGGTCGTCCCCGGCGACGTAGGCCCGGTGGTCGGCGAACTCGAGTCCGGCGCCGCGCCGCGGCGAGCGCTCGGCGCCGGTCAGCTGTCCGACGTGGCGCCGCGGGGCGCGCAGAGTGAGGCCTTCCAGACGGCGCAGGAAGGCTGGGTCGAGAAGCTGAGTACCTGCCTCGTCGACCGGTGCGCCGGCTGCCGTCCGGTCGCTCATCGCGAACGACCCAGGGCGCGGTCGAAGGCGAGGACCGTGCAGCGATCGATGGCGAACGCGGTGAGCAGAGGCAGCACCCAGATGAACGGATCGAAGAACGGGCCGATGAGGCTGAAGCCCAACAGCAGGGCGGCGAGCAGCGCGGCGGCCGCGATGCCGGCACGCAGGGTGCTGGCCAAGACCAGCGACATGTGCCGCGCCAGGAGGTAGCCACACAGCGGCCCGGCCAGAGCATAGGCCAACAGCCGTTGCGAGTCCCAGCTGCGGAAGCCGTAGAGCGATTCGTAGACCACCGCGATCAGGACGATCGGAATCGCGGTGACGGCGAGAAGCTTGGCGGCAGTGAGAAGCTTGCCCCGCAAGATGGTGCGGGCGGTCATCGGCGTGGCCAGCAGGGTGCCCAAACAGTGGCGAGCCTTCTCCTCACCGAAGGTTGCGGCGCCGGACGACAACGCCACCAGAACCAGCCCGGCGCCCCAGAAGAGGGCCACCGGCCCCGCCCAGCGCCCACCGTCGAGCACCAGCACCAGGCTCCAGCAGGCCAGCAGCAGGGCAGCGGTCAACAGCCGCAGACCGTATTGCGGCAGACCCAGGCCGGCGTTGAGGCCCTCCAGCCAGGTGACCGGGTTGCCGCGTGGCCCGCGTTGCAGGCCCGAGCCCAGGCGGATGCCGCCGACATTGATCGCCTCGAAGAAACGATCGAGCCGTTCGAAGAGGCCGCGTAGGCCGCGCCCCTCACCGGCGGCCGCCGCTCGCGGTAGCGCTCGGCTGGCGATCACCGCCATCACAACGGTCCACACCAAGCTGACGACGAGGCCGGTCTGGACCATGGTGAGGGCTTCGGGGTCCTGCCCTTGGCTTGCGACGCCGACCACCGCCAGGCCGAAGCTGATCACCAGGCGCAGCGGCGCCGAGTCGATTTGCCCGAAGCTACCGCTGGCGGCAAGAATCGGCACCACCATCAGCAACAGGGCAGCGAAAACGGCGCCGAGGGCGCTGCGCCAGCGGAAACCGAGCGCCAGACCGGTGCAGATGCCTTGGGCTGCCAGCGCCAGGGTCAGGATCGTCAGCCAGCCGAGCCAGCGGTAGTCCAGGCCGCCGGCCCAGCCGATGACGGCGAAGACCGGTACGCCGGCGATCAGCACCTGCACCACCAGGCCGAGCAGCGCGGTGAGCTTGCCGAGGATGACCTCGAAGGGCCGAAGCTGGCTCAGCACCAGCAGGCCCAAGGTTTGGTTGCGGCGCTCGCTGTTGGCCGAGACGACGCCGACGATCGCCCCGAGGATGGCCGCCAGCATCGCCTGGCCGGCGGCAACGGAATAGAAGGCATTGTAGGCCTCGAAGGCCAGCCGCTGGCCCGACGACATGCCGCTCGGGCCAATGAAGGCTGCCGTCCGCAGGGCCAGCAGGACATTGGCTGCCACCAGAGCGCCGTAGAGGGTGCGCAGGACGAAAGGGGCCCGCACCCGTGCGAGGGAACGCATCTCGCCCTGGACGACGGCGCGGATGCGCGGCAACGAGTGATCGCGTCGCACTCAGGCGCTCTCCTCGTCGGTGAGACGCAGGTAGAGATCCTCCAAGTCGTGCCGCTCGCGTTCGAGGTGCTGCAAGCCGAAACCCCCGTCGACCAAGCGCGCGGCGACCCGACCCGCCTGGCCGCGCTGGCGCAGGAAGACCCGCAGCACGCCGGGCCCGTCACCGTCGGAGAGAACCTGCACTCGTTCGGTGGCCGGCAAGTCGCCGAGCGCCGTGGCAGCGGCCTCGGGGCGCTCCGCCACCTCCACCCGTACCGTCTCGCCGGGGCCGACGTGGGCCAGGACTTCGTCGACCGGCCCCGACACCAGCAGGCGCCCGCGATCGATGATGCCGACCGCGGTGCAGACCTCCGCCAACTCGCTCAGGATGTGCGACGAAAGGAGGATCGTTTTGCCCATGGCCTGCAGCTCGCGCAGGATTTCGCGGACCTCGAGCCGCGCCCGAGGGTCGAGGCCGGACGCCGGCTCGTCGAGCAGCAGCACCTGCGGATCGTGGATCAGGACCCGTGCCAGACCGAGGCGCTGCTGCATGCCACGCGACAGGCTGCCGACCAGGGCATCGCGCTTGTCTTCGAGGCCGGTGAGCTCCAGGACGTCGTCCAGAATCGGCCGCCGCTTGGACCTGGGGACCTCGTAGGCCGCGGCGAAGAACTCCAGGTACTCCCACACCCGCAAGCTCGGGTAGACGCCGAAGAAGTCCGGCAGGTAACCGATCAGGCGCCGCACCTCGCGGCCGGCGAAGCGGACGTCGTGGCCCGCCACTTCGGCCCAGCCTTCGGTCGGTTGGAGAAGGGTGGCCAGAATATGGATGGTGGTCGTCTTGCCCGCGCCGTTGGGGCCGATGAAGCCGTAAAACTCACCCTCGGCAACTCGCAGGGTGAGGTCGTCAAGGGCCGTCAGACGGCCGTAGCGCTGGGTTAGACCATGGGTTTCGATCACAGCTCGGCCCTCCCTCGAAAGTCCGCCGCGGCGATGCCGACGCGAAACACCAACAAGCCGAGAGTCGGTTCGTCCCCCTCCAGCCGCGGCTGCTCCTCCTCGGCCCAGCCGAGGAAGACGCCGCCGCCGGAGGCCAAGAGGGCGCTCCAATCGTGGCGCAGGACGCTTGCTTCGCTCGGGCCGCTACGGACATGGCGTGACCAGGCGCGGACCGCATGGTGCGCGAGCAGTAGGCGGCCGGCGGTGTCAGTGGCGAGATAAGGGACGAAGGCCTCTAGCGGTTCGTCGGTGGTCGCAGGGCGCCAGTCAGTGAACACCGACAGATCCTCCGGGTCGAATGGGACAATCGGTGTTTCCGCCCCTATGGCGATCGGCTCGCCGTCGCGCCCAGGCCGCAGCTGGATACCGTAGGGAAAGTTGCTGTCGGCAAACAGCAGCCGAGCGCCGACCAGATCGACTCCGAGGTGCGGCACGATCTCGCCATGGGGAGAGACCTCGTCGGCCCAGCGGATCCGAGTCTCCACCGTGGCACCTGCGGCGGGTGCGTAACTCTCGAAGCTACCGGCGAGAAAGCTCCACTTCGGCAGCCAACTGTGGATCGCGGCCGGGCCCTGCTCGAAGGTCTGTGCCAGGCGCTCGCCGGTGAGTTGGCTGGCCAAGAGCTGCCCCTGCAGACCGCTCGTATGCAGGGCCCCGTGTTGTGGGGTGCCCCACAGCTGTGAATTGCTCCAGCCCTGTCTCCGGCCCCAGCCCCGTCTCGAGCTCCTTCTGCGGTACGACGGGTGGTGCAGAGAGGCCATGAACTGACCCACTGTTGAACCGGGTCTGGCCACCGGCCGGGCTCCGGCCGCCATCGGAGCGAGCCGATAGGCAGCCGGCCGGGTGGCAAAACGGGCGGCATGCAGCTCGTCGCGGAAGCTCTCGGCACCGGGGGGAAGATCGCGCTGCAGGATGTGGCGCACGAAGTCCGACTCGCTGCGCGTCTGGGTCGCCACGAGATAAGCGCCCAGGCTGAACAGGCCGACCCAGACTGGAAACGTCACCCAGGTCCACTCGAGACGCTGCAGTCGCCGCAGAGCAAAGTACTCGCCGGGACCGATCGCCACCAGGTAGAGCAGCAACACGGCGGCCAGAGCGGCGTACGGTAGGGGTGTACCTCCGCGGTCGACGGTCACAAGGGCCTGGGCGAGGGTTTTCAGGTCTTGACTCAGGTAGGGATGCCGGGCGCCCGGCTGGGGCTGGAGGGCGTCCGGTCCGGCGGGTTGACGACGACTCAGCAGGCGTCGCCAGAAGGCGCCCAGGCCGGGCCAACCGGCGATCTGTGGCGCGCTGGGGTCGAAGCCCAGGACCGTGACGCTGCCCAGGCCGCGACTCGCTTCGACAGCGATCGGTCCGGAGGGTGCCGTGATCCAAACCTGCCCACCGGAAGGCTGTAAAGGGGTCACGGCGAGGGGCTCGGGAAAACGAGCCAAAGGCACGCCGACGGCCGCGCCGAGGCTCTCGAGATCGGTCACCACCAGGGGCTCGGCGGTGGCGATCGTCGTCCAGGGAGTGAGCGCTTGGGCGTCGGCGAAGGCGTCGGCGAGCACCAGGTGGCCACCCCCTTCGACCCAGTGGACGAGGCCCTGCAACTGCTCGGCGCGCAGAGTCCAGGGCTCGGGGCGAGGCCAGATCAACAGGTCGAAGGCCCCCAGCCCGGCCGCCGATCCCGGCAGCTTGCCCGGCTCGAGGTGGACCACTCGGCCTGCGTAGGCGTCACTCCGTCGCAGGTCGCCCCAGCCCATCGGATGGCGGCTCAGCAGGCCGACCACCGGTTGGTCGGGACTGAGCGGCACACTCGACAAGCGGGCTTCTTCGATCAACGAGCCGTCGCCAGCGCTCAGGCGGACGGTGAATTGGTACGACTGACCGGCCGGGCCGAGGTAGAAATCGAGCTCCTTGCGGGCGCCGGCAGGCATCTCGATGCGACGCGACACGCGGCCATCGAAACCGTCCCAGGAGCCCGCCAGGTGGACCACCCGATCGTCGGTGGTGGGGTTGGTCAGGCTGGCGTGGAAGGGGATCGGGCTGCCGCCGCGGTGGACCTCGCCGCTGGCGTGGTACCAGTCGAAGGTCACCCGGTCGGTGATCTCTTCGGTGGTCACGGCGCCTCTCTGGCCGTGGGCCGGTGCTGTGGCGAGAAGCAGAATCAAGCTGATGACTACCCGGGAGAATCCGGGGTTGAAACCCCGGGCTACGTTCTGTGGTCCGTCCGGGACCTTAGCCTGTGAAGGTTTTCTGGATCCTCCGGGACCCGCGCCCCGGAGGGGCGAGAGACCGTAGCCTGGGATTTCAATCCCAGGTAGGGATCTCAGGTCGTAGACTGGTCCGTTCCCGGGGTTGAAACCCCGGGCTACGTTCTTTGGTCCCTCCGGGACTCGAGCCGTTGAACTTTGTCTGCGTCCTCTGGGATCCGCGCCCTGTAGGGGCGAGAGACCGTAGCCTGGGATTTCAATCCCAGGCTGCCGACCGTCACCATTCCGGTTTTCGGTCCCAGGTCTAAGCACCGAGGCTGGCCTCGCGCTGCAGGTCCTCATCGAGCTCTTCGACCGCCGCCAGCACGGCTTCCAGCACCGATTCACCGCTGGCTCCTTCCGCCACTCCTTCGAAGCTCAGCAGGATGCGGTGGCGCAGGGCCGGCAGGGCCACCTGGCGCACATCGTCGAAGGCGACGTTGGGGCGGCCGCCCAGGGCGGCGCGGACTTTGGCGGCCAGAATCAGAGCCTGGGCGCCGCGCGGGCTCGAACCGTAGCGCACGAAG
>JBCCGX010000618.1:0-6244 GCA_039029035.1 Acidobacteriota bacterium
CAATCGGGACCGTAGTCTCAGTTTGCAGTCGCAGCGCACCACCGACGGCATCGGGCCGAACAGTATCGCCACCTTCCGGCGTTTCGTTTACGTGGCCAACGTCGATGCCGACGGCAAGTTCACCGGCGAGCCCGATCAGGAGGGCAGCCTCACCGGTTTCACGCTCGACAAGCGCGGTCGTCTGACCCCCATCCCCGGGTCGACCCGGGTGCTCGGCAACCGGCCGTCAGCGATCCAGTTCTCTCCCGATGGTCGCTATCTGGTGGTGGCCTCGATCAATGCTGGCTCGGCGGCCCTGGAAAGCGGTTCGACCGATGAGCTCGTGGTCTACCGGGTGATGCCGGGCGGTCGCCTGAGCGAGGTGCCGGTGAGCACCGGGGCCTCCACTCTGCCGTTCAACGCCGAGGACCGCAACCTGCCAAGCGCCATTGGCTTCGAGATCGTGCAAAGCGGCGGCAACAACTATGTCGTGGTCACCGAGGCGCGGGAGTTCCGCTCCGACGGTTCGCCGCCGGTTTTCGATCAGCTGCAGACCGGCTCGGTATCCACCTGGGTACTCGACCGGACCGGCGAGCTGATCCCGATCCAGCTCGACGTCCTCGCCGGCGACGACCTCTTCGATGGCCAGCGCACTGCCTGCTGGATCGAGTTCTCGCTCGATCAGAGCTACTTCTGGGTCTCCAACGCCCTCGACGCCAGCCTTTCGGCCTACAGCTTCGACGCTGGCCAGATCAGCCTGCTCGACGAAGCCGCCGCCGTTGGCACGCCGGCCAACGAGGCCGACCCCTTCGGCACCACCGACGGATGGATCGATCTCTGGCGCAGCCAGGACGGCCGTTTCCTCTATCAGCTCTTCGGTCTCGATGGCACGATCGGCGTCTTCGAGATCAACGGTAGCGAGCTGAAGCTGATCCAGGAAATCACCGGCGACCTGCCGGAAGAGAACACCCAGGGTATCGTCGCCTTCTAAACAACCAACCCAACGATCCTTCGCGAGGCAGGCCCGACTCGGGTCTGCCTCGTTTGTTGCTTCAGGCCGACAGAGCGATCACTGAGCAGGCTCCACGGTCAGCCGGCACCCTTCTCTGTGATAGTTCAAGCCGGCAGCGGGGACCCAAGTCAGGTTATCCTCGAGCTTCGGGAAGGGCTCGAATTCTTCTTCGCTGAGGTTTGCTTCACGGGCTTGGGCTGCGGCATTGCCTTTGAAGCGGAGCTCCCAGCCGGCTTCGGCCGCCGTCCATTCGAGGATCTCGAAAGTCGTCGTTCCGGTGAAGGGGGCGCGGATGAGGCTCAACCAATCCCAAGTCGATCCACACGTGGTGATGACATCCAGTTGGGGCTCCGTCTCCCCATCGGCGGTCAACTGCTGGCCGGCTGTGGCGACGTACGGCACGCCCTGTGGATCCTTCAGCTGCACTTTGCCTTTGCGCACTCGTACTCGCAGGCGGGTGGCATCCGGCACCAGATGGACTTCGAATCGGGTCCCGATGTTGGTGATGGTGCCCAACGGGGTGCGAATCTCGACATTCGTGCCGTCCGAATCGATGTAAATCGTCCCACTTTCCAGCTCCAGAGCCGAAGCTGAGTGCACACTCAGTCGAGTCTCGGCATGGAGTCGAGCGGACGCGCCGTCTGCTAAACGCAGAGCGATTCGAGGCTCCGAGTGACTCTCAGGTGGGCCGGTCTTCACCACCCCTCCCGGCCAGAGCTCATGGCCGACGGTCCAATCGACGGCCCCGGAGGCCGTGATCACCTGAGCCGCGGCCGGGGTGACGCTGCGCCGCACGCGATCGACGAAGTGGGTGTTGAAGGCCAGGAGTAGCGCCGCAGCTGCCGCCAGGAAGCCGCCGACGCCACGCACCAGGTAAAGCTTGCGCCGGCGCTGCGTCCACACCAGGCTCTGCCACTCGGCACGGGCTGCGGCCTTGACGGTTGCCGCATCGGCGGCGGGAATCGTGGGGCGATGCCCGGCGAACTGCAGCAAGCGCGCCACCGTCTCGTCGCCGGAGGGACTGTCGTTCTCGAGCGGTCGAGGACCGTTGTAGATATCGCTCATGGCTGATCACCGTCATTCCAGTTGTTGATGCAACATCCGGCCTTCGGCAGCGCTTCGATCGCTTCTGCAGATGGCAGGATCCATCCCAGGCCCCAAAAAAAAGTCAGACAAAGGACACAGCTCACGGCGATCCAACCGAGAAACGGGTTCGAGCGCCTCTGGCCAAACGACGAATACCCGTCGCGGAAAGCCTGGCGCGCCCGGGTCAACAGAGACTCGGCGGCCTTGGGCCCGACCTCGAGGCGCTGGGCGATCTCCTTGACCGACAGGCCGTCGACATACTTCCATTCCAGCGCCCGGCCATAGCGTGGCGGCAAGTGATCGAGAGTAGCGTGGACCAGGCCGGCGATCTCCTTGCGGCGCAGCGCCTCTTCCGGGCTCGTGTGGCTCGCCGGGACCGACTCCAGGGCGGCGCGCACCTCGGGCGCTTCTTCCGCCAGCTCCACCGGCTCGGGCGATCGCCGGAGCTTGCGGTAGTGGCCGCTGATCTCGTAGCGGCAGATGGTGAAGAGCCAGGCGGTCAGCGAGGCTTCGCCGCGGTAGCTTCTCAAGTTGGCAATGGCTTTACAGATTGCCGTCTGGACGATTTCACGGGTCAAGTCCGGGTCCTTGAGCCGTGCCAGGGCGAAGCGGTAGAGCCCGGGGAACTGGCCTTCGAAGAAATCTTCGAAAGCCTCTTCATCGCCGCCAAGCATCCGCCTGACGAGCGCTCGGTCGTCTCTTTGTAGCTCGGGCAGAGCGTTGGATCGGCTGCTCATGTGGATGGAGAGTCCCGAGGCCTGAAAATCCTTCGCTTCTTGGGTCTATTCGCAGGCTATCACCCGAGCGGTGCCGCCTCACTCGAGTGGGCTCGGGCTCACCGAAGAAGCGAGACGAGCGGTTTCGGACATCTTGGCGAAGGATTCGGCCGGGTCGCGACTCAAGCTCGGATAGCAGCAAGAAAAAACCGCGGCGCTGCTGCCGCACGCTACGAGAAGCTGTCCGACTGCAACCGAAAGGAGACGTCATGAGAACGCTTGTCCCTGCGAAGAGTCTGTTGTGCCTGACCCTATTCCTGGCTTCGAGCCTGAGCCTGCCGCCGGTGCTCGGAGCGCAAGAGTTCACCACCGAATTCAACCGCGAGAACTGCACTTTCTCGACCGCCGGCAACAATCCCTATCTGCCGATCTGGCCCGGCCTGGCCCTGCGCTTGGAAGGCGAAGAGGAGGATGACGGCGAGCTGGTGGAGATCTCTGCAACGACCACCATCCTGCGCGAGACCGAGCTGGTGGACGGCGTGCTCACCCGGGTGGTCGAGGAGCGTGAGCTCGAAGATGGCGAGCTGGTGGAGGTGTCGCGCAACTTCGTTGCCGTCTGCCGCGAGACCGGCGATGTCTGGTACTTCGGCGAAGACGTCGACGACTACGAAGACGGTGAGATCATCGGCCACGAAGGCGCTTGGCGAGCCGGGATCGACGGCGCCACGCCCGGCATCCTGATGCCGGGCAGCCCGATGATCGGCCAGCGCTACTTCCAGGAAGTTGCTCCCGGTGCCGCCCTCGATCGCGGCGAGATCATCGCCATGGAGGAAGAAGTCACGGTGCCCTTCGGCACCTTCACCGACACCTTGACCGTCGTCGATACCGACGTTCTGGATCCGGAATCGGAAAACCTGAAGTTCTACGCCAAAGGGCTCGGCAACGTGGTCGATGAGGTGCTCGAGCTGGTGGATGTCACCCTGCCGCCTTGCCTGCCCGACGCCAAGACCCATTGCCTCAATCAGGGGCGCTTTCGGGTCGAGGTCGAGTGGAAAGACGAGGCGGGCAACGAGGGTAAGGGCGAAGCGTTGCTCGCCTCCGACGACTCCGGTGAGTTTTGGTTCTTCAGCCCCAACAACACCGAGATGTTGGTCAAGGTGCTCGATGCCTGCGACCTGGCTGGTTTCAACAGCTTCTGGGTCTTTGCCGCCGGCCTGACCGACGTCGAAGTGAGTCTGGAGGTCACCGACACGTTCAGTGGCCAATCCAGAGAGTACGAGAGCGATCTGAACGCGCCTTTCGATCCGGTGCTCGATACCAGCGCGTTCCTGACCTGCGATACGGAGCCGCCGTCGGGTGATGACGATTGATCGGTTCAGACCAGAAAAATTCAGCAGCCTGAGAGCGAAGCGCGAACGGACCTGGGTTCATGCTCTTCGAAACCGTCGCCAGAACACAGCGCCTCCCTCGGTCCCTGCGTAGGGTCCCAGAGCGCGGGCCCTTGAGCGACGGAGCGACAGGCTGCTGAACTTTTCCCGGTTAGCCGATCTGCCCCCCGTCGGCCGGTCTCCGTCGCCCTGCGAAGACCGGCTGGCTCTGGGATTCCAAAATCTGCGAAGGATTTTGCTGGCCTCGGACTCATTCCAAGTGTCCGCCGATCTCAGAGGAGGAGAGTCAGGCCATGATGCGAGCCTACTGCAGTGTGTCGATGCGAAGAGCCCGAACTCTGCCGATCGTCGTCTTGATCCTCGGTAGCCTGGTGAGCAGCTCAGCCGGCTTCGGCTTGTCGGCCGGCGGCAGCTTCCGTGGGCTTTCCCTCACCGAGGCTCTCGAGGCCCTCGGGGATCTCGGCCTCGAGATTTTCTTCACCAGTAACCTGGTGCGGCCGGAGATGCGGGTCGTGGCGGCGCCCACCGCCAAGGAGCCGCGGGAGATCCTGGAGCAGTTGCTGGCGCCGCATGGCCTGACGGCGGAAGCCGGCCCTGGCGGGCGCCTGGTCGTTGTGGTTGCGGCACAGCCGTCCGTCGGCATCCGCGGCCTCGTGGTCGAGCGCCATAGCGATACTCTGGTCGCTGGCGTGCGGATCGTGATTCCGGCGCTCGGCACCGAAGCCGTGAGCGCCAGCGACGGTAGCTTCCGACTGCTATTTGTCGCGGTGGGCGACCATGCCCTGGAGGCTCACTTGCCGGGTTACGTCGTCAAACACATGGAGATCACCGTCGAGCCGGGCCAGGAGATCGAGCTCGTCGTCGAGCTCGATCCGGCCCAGCTGGCGATCGACGAGATCATCGTGACCCCGAGCAGGATCTCGCTCAACAGCAAAGACCCGGTGACCGGTCTCGATCTCGATCGCGATGACATCTTCGCCTTGCCCCATCTGGGCGACGATACTTTCCGCGCCATGACCCTGCTGCCGGGGGTCACTGGCGACGAGTCGTCCGCTCGCTTCAACGTCCGTGGTGGACGTGCCGACGAGGTCTTGATGTTGCTCGATCAGGTGGAGCTCTTCGAGCCCTTCCACCTGAAGGACTTCGGCAGCGCGATCTCGATCGTTACACCGCGGGCGCTGGAGGAGGTCAACCTGATCACCGGCGGCTTCCCGGCCGAGTACGGCGATCGGATGAGCGGCGTGCTCGACATGAACACCTTCCAGCCGCGGGAGCGCAAGACTCTGCTGGGCCTGAGCCTGCTCACCGCCGAAGTCGGCAGCTCGGGAACGTTCGACGAGCAGCGTGGGGATTGGATCAGCTCGGCGCGTCGCGGCCAGCTCGATCTGGCACTCGACTTCTTTGGTCAGCGCCTCAAACCGCGCTATTGGGACACCTTCGCCAAGGTGCATTACCAGGTGCAGCCACAGCATCGGCTCGGCGTCCATGTGCTGCACTCGGACGACTCGGTCAACTTCTTCAACGTCGAGCTCGGCGATACCGAAGAGGACTACGACACCGGCTACGGCAGCTCTTACCTGTGGCTTACCCACCAGGCGATCCTGGGCCCTCGGCTCTTCGTCGACACCGTGATCTCTCGTGGTCGGGTCGATCGCGATCGCCAGTCGCGGGAGGTCGAGTTCGACGTCGAAGAGGAGGAGGCCGGCTTCCAGCTGATCGACCGGCGCGAGCTGAACGCCACCGGCATCAAGCAGGATTGGAGCTACCAGCACGGCGACCGCTACTTTCTCAAATGGGGCTTCGATGTCCGGCGCCTGGAAACAGACTACGACTATTTCAACGAGCGCAATCTCGACGATCCGTTGGTCGACATCCGCTTCGAGCCCCGCACCGGCCTGACGGAGTTCCAGCGACGGCTCTCCGGTGAGCAGCACAGTGCCTACCTCAGCGGTCGTTTGCGGCCGGTCGATGCGCTGACTCTGGAGCTCGGCCTGCGTTATGACGAGCACACCGTGACCCGCGACGCCAACTTTAGCCCGCGGATCAATTGGGTCTATGCACCC
>JBCCGX010000619.1:0-6241 GCA_039029035.1 Acidobacteriota bacterium
GCCGAGCTCGCCGAGCGCCAGGCCGACCGGCTGGCGGACCAGCTGGCGGACCAGGAGCACGACACGGCGCAGATCCGCGAATCGATCGCCCGCATGCAGGAGCAGCTCGGCCACAGCCGCTCGCGGCTGCAGGTGCTCCACGCCCAACTACGCCAGGGCGAGGCGCGACGGGCCATGGGCAAGATCATGCGCGGCGCCGAGAGGTCGAACCTCTATGGCGAGTTCGAACGCCTGGGCGAGAGGGTCGAGCTACGGGTCGCCGAAGAGAACGCCTACCTGCGACTCGGCGACGAGCTCTCGGGCGATGATTTACGGCGACGCTGCGAGAAAGCCGAGGTCGACGATGCGGTGGACGATCGGATGGAGCGTCTACGCGCCGAGGTCGCGGCGAGCCGCGCCGAGGGAGAGGCACAGTGAGACAGCTCTGGTGGCGTTTCTGGCGCCTGTGGCGTCAATCGCGCATTCGCTTGCCCAAGGGAGGCGAACCCATGGGTTGATCCACCGGTTCGCGACACCCGTAGACTAGGGCGAGCTCTCGTACACAGGGCCAGGGAACGATCGATGAGGTACTTGATTCCAGCGCTGCTGCTTTGTCTCGCAACGGGATGCAGTAGCCATCGTTCCTCGCCACCGACGCCACCGCGTCCGTTCACCACGGCACCCCCGTCAGCGCCCACGACCTACACCACCGCGACCGCACAGCGCGCGGTGGATCTGGCCCGCTCCCTCCTGCGCACCCCCTACCGCTACGGTGGCGAGAGCCCGGCTGGCATGGACTGCTCCGGGCTCACGTCCTACGTCTACCAACGGCTCGGCGTGCAACTGCCACGGCGGGCCGAAGACCAGGCCGACGTCGGTCGCTGGATCGCCCCCGACGAGCTCGCAGCCGGTGACCTCGTGTTCTTCGGCGAGGATCGCGACAAGCCGTTCCATGTCGGCCTCGTCGTCTCCGCCTCCGGTCAGCCCCTGCGGATGATCCACTCCTCCACCTCCCGCGGTGTGATCGAGACCCACGTCACCGCCAGCGACTACTGGCTCCGGCGCTTCAAGTTCGGTCGCCGGGTCTTGCCCTGAATCTCAATTGCCGTAGCGGTAGCCCTGGCGAGCCCGCAGGCGGAGCTTGCGATCGTGGGCACGGACTTTGACTTCCTGATAACCCGCGGTCGTCGGATGCTGTCGGCGATAACTGATCAGATAGTAGCCGGCATTTTCCAACGAGATCTGCTGCAACGGGGTGAGGAAGTTGACGAAGCTGCGCAGATAGAGCCCACCGGTTGCCGCTGCCAGGCGCAGCAGGAGGTGCCCCTGGAGATGGCGCACTTCGACCGGCGTCAGGTCGATCGGGTAGACGGCGACGTTGTGGTCATTGAGGGCGTGTACCATCGGCCGGTAGAACCGTGGGTCCGCCTCGGGCAGCAGCCGGCCGGCTTCGAGCTCGCCGAAGCCGGCCGAGAACATCAACAGGTTCTTGCGCCCGACCACGAAGCCCGCCGACTCGGCCAGTAGCCTTAGGCCGTCATAGAGGTTGCGGCTCTCCCGCCGCAGCGCTTTGCCCTGCGGCAGATGCCGCAGCAGCGACGGCATACCGCTCGGCGGCAGGGCTCGCACGCCACGCCGTAGCCCTTTCTCGGGATCCCGGCGGGTCGTCGCGTTCTTGATCGCCTCGACGAGGGCCACACGATCCTGAGTGAAATCCTGGTGCAGCTTCAACCGTAGGTCGTAGCTCGCCACGGCGACCCAATCCGATGGCAGTAAGTGCTCCTCCACCCAGGTCAGGCAACCGCGCCGCGCCTTGAGCTTTTGGCGCTGAAAATAGTTGCCGATCGAGGCGCTGCTGACCTGATCGTGGAAGAAGAGAATGAAGAACCGACTCGACGGCACCACCCCCTCGACATCGAACTGCCCGCTGCCTGCTTCGTAGCGCGTGGTGTAGAAGCTGACGCTGGTGATCTCCATCGCCTCGCCGTCTTCTTCCACCAAGAAGTCTTCCTTGCCGAGGCCCTTGACGACCTCACCCGAGCCGTCGACGGCAAGTACATCGAGCAAGACCTCGGTGACCTCTGCCATGCCCTCGAAACCGGCGATGGGCTCGTCTTGCCCCCTGGCAGGTGGGCAGAGCCCCGCCAAAACCAGGAGAGCGAAGGCGATCAGCAGGGGATGGAGTCTTCGGGTCATTGCCTTTATCGCACGATGTCCAAAGCGGAGCCGTCAGGCAGTCGATAGGCGTAGAAGTGCGAGTCGATCGTGAACACCTCGTTCAACGAGAGTCTCTCCGCTGCCGCAACCAGGGAAGCATCGGCTAAGTCCATTGGCGTATCGGCGTACTTCGTCATCAGCGACGCCATGCGATCGGTCTCGGACTCCGAAAGATCGTGCAATCTCAAACTGCCAGTCTGTCGAAGCCGCCACAGCGGTTCTTGATAGCGGATGCCACCCACCGAGCCGAGCAGGTACATGGCTTCAGTAAAACATGGCCACGTCGTCACCAGAGGCTGGGGTGGTAGGCGCCCAGCGGCAGCCACACAAACATCGTGGCTGGGATCATCTCTGTCCAGCAGCGCGACCAAAGGACCGGTATCGGTCAAGGTCATAGCTGTTTGCGTCGACGCTTCTCGATCAGAGCTGCAGCGAAGTCCGCTCCACTGTTCTCCGACATTCGCGCTCCGCCGGGCACCTGCTCGGTGCTGCTAAGCACACCGACTTGATCCCCGATGAGGTCCGCCAAGGAACTGGCAGCCCCTTCGGCTCTCTTCTCGCGCCGGCGTCCAACAAACCGCCTACGGAGGCTCTCCAATGCGAGGAGCTCCGGGGTCGTACCCTGATCACTGGCCTCAGCGGTCAGGGCTTGCTCGATGTCAGGAGTGAGGGTCAGTGTGACAGCCATGTTCTTGGTGGAGAGATTGAGAATCCGATCTTTATCCTCATTGATCGAGACTCTTCGGGTCAATGATGCGGTCTCGGGCTCCGAACTCGAGACCTTCTCCACCCTATCGCACTTTCGACGGCACTTGGCACCGCGCCCACGGCTCACTTCCGGGTCTGCTGGCTTGTTGGCGTTCTCTGGATCCTCCGCGAACGCGAAAAGACGCTTGGGGGTCAGCCTCTCGAATCGATTTCTCCGCCAAAGACGCTTCTGGGGCTACCCGACAGTCCACAATTTCCGCAACAGACACCTCTTGGGCCGACGAAGATCGCTCCGCGACGGGCAAGGACGCTTCCGGGGCCCACCCTGAGGTCAAATCGAACGGTGGCCTCGCCATTCTGGACACCAGACAGCCCAGGCCCCCGGGTGGCCCGGCGATTCTCGACGTGGAAACGGCCAGGCCACCGGGCGGCTCGGCGATTCTCGACGCCGAACGGCTCAGGCCACCGGGTGGCTCGGCGATTCTCGACGCCGAGCGGCTCAGGCCACCGGGTGGCCCGGTCCTTCGCGACACTCGAATCGCCGGGCCACCAGCTTTGTCACCTCTGCGTCGGTGTTAGCGAGGCCTCCCTCCGGCTGGCCAGGAACCGGCGAAACACTGGACGCGAGCCCCGATCCACACTAATTTAACCCGCATGCCCTCGACAATTCGTTCCTCGACGCCGTACCGAATCGGCGCATCCGGCGTCATGCTGGTCCTCCTTTTCCTCGCCGGCTGCCAGTCCGGCGAAGTCGATCGATCCACCGAGCAGGGCGCCGAGAGCGCGCCCGAGCCGGTCACCTCCAACAATGAAGAGGTCCAGGGCCGCGGCGAGGGCAAAGACCAATGGTGGGACGCTTTGCCGCGTGCCGCTTGGGCCGAGTTTCGGCAGATCGAACAGAGTCAGCCGTGGTTCGAGGTCTACGAGATCCGCCCCGGCGTGCTCGCCCTCTACGAGCCGGGTCAGTTCGAAGAAGTGATCTCGTACCTGATCCTCGGCTCCGAGCGCGCGCTGCTCTTCGACACCGGCATCGGTGTCGGTGACATGCGACAGCTGGTCAGCGAGCTGACGGAGCTCGAGGTCGCGGTGCTCAACTCCCACACCCACTACGACCATGTGGGTGGCAACCATGCCTTCACGAAAGTCTATGGTACGAGCCTCGACTACACCAACCAGCACGCTCTCGGCCGCGCCCACGAAGAGGTGGCCGAGTTCGTCGGCGACGGTTGGATCTGGAAGGAGACCCCGACGGGCTTCTCGCGCGAGGCCTATGTCTCACAGCCGTTCACCGTCACCGACCGGGTCGAAGACGGGCAGGTGATCTCCCTCGGTGACGTCGAGCTCGAGGTGCTGCTCACTCCGGGGCACGCGCCCGATTCCCTGTGCCTGCTCGATCGGCAGCGCAAGCTGCTGTTCACCGGCGACACGTTCTACCCCGCCACCCTCTACGCCCACCTGCCCGGATCGACCTTCGAGGACTACCAGCGGACCGCGACCCGGCTTGCCGGCCTGGCCGATGGGGTGGAGGTCGTGCTGCCGGCGCACAACGAGCCGACGATGCCCGCCAGTGAGCTGATCGCCTTGCGGGACGCCTTCGGCGCGATGCAAGCCGACGGCGCGACCTACGTGTTGACCGACGGCAGTCGCGAGTACGACTTCGGTCGGTTCTCGATCCTGGTGTCCGATCCGCCGCCATGGTCTGGGCAGTAAACATCATTGGATCCGGATCCGACGTCAAAGGAGCCAGCATGAACGTCCGCTCACAACGCTGGATCAGCGTCCTGCTCGGTAGCCTCCTCCTGGCCGCCGGATGTGCCACGCCGCCCGACGATGCCAACGACTCGGCGAGCGCCGAGGGGAAGGCAGACCTCGTGGTCACCAACGGCCGGGTCTACACCTTCGCCTGGGGAGAGCCCGATGGCGACGGTACGCCGGCCGCGGACGCGCCGCGCTCGGACGAGGGATGGCGCCCGGATGCCGAGGCGGTGGCGATCCGTGCGGGAGAGATCGTCTTCGTCGGCGACACGGCGGGAGCCCAAGTCTTCGTCGGACCGGAGACCGAGGTCCTCGATGTCCATGGCGCCACGGTATTGCCCGGGTTGGTCGATTCCCACACCCATGTCGCCGGCCTCGGCGAGCTCGCCGCCCGGGTCAACCTCATCGGCGTTGCGACCGAAGAGGAAGCCGTGGCCAAGGTGGTCGAGCGGGCGGCGCAGACGCCGCCGGGCGAGTGGATCCTGGGCCGCGGCTGGGACGAAGGCGCTTGGGCGAATCGCTACCCGACGATGGAGCTGCTGTCCGCTGCGGTGCCCGACCACCCGGTGGTCCTCGAATCGCTGCACGGCTTCGCGGTGTGGGGCAATCGCCTGGCGTTCGAGAAGGCCGGCATCACCCGCGATACGCCGGAACCCGATGGCGGTGAGATCCGCCGCGACGCAGCCGGCGAGCCGTCCGGCATCGTGCTCAACCGTGCCGGATCCCTGTTGACCGGCGCCGTGCCCGAGACGACGCCGGAGCAGTTCCGCGGCTTCATGCTCGCCGGGCTGCAGCAGATGGCGCGGGACGGCTACGTCGCGGTCCACGAGGCAGGGGCGGCAGGGCAGCATATGCAAGCGCTGGAGGAACTCCAGCAGGCCGGCGAGCTGCCGATCCGGGTCTACGCCATGTTGTCCGCCCGAGACGAAGCGTTGTGCCGCGAGTGGCTGGCCAAAGGACCGGTGGCAGGTATCGATCAGATGCTGGCGGTACGCTCGGTGAAGGCCTACTACGACGCCGCTCTGGGCTCACGCGGCGCCCGCCTGCTGGCCGACTATGCCGACCAACCGGGCCATCGAGGCACCTCGGGCGACGAGTACGGCTTCGATCAAGAGCTCGTCGCCGAAATGATGCGCGGCGGCTTCCAGGTCGGCATCCACGCCATCGGCGACGCGGGCAATCGCGAGACCTTGGAGTTCATCGAGGGTGTCCTAGCGGACGAACCGGCCGCCGAGCACCAGCGCCACCGGATCGAGCACGCCCAGGTCATCCACCCGGACGATTTCCCCCGCTTCGCCGCGTCGAGCGTCATCGCCTCCATGGAGCCCCCCCACGCGGTGGAAGACAAGACCTGGGCCGAGGAGCGCATCGGCGCCGAGCGCATCCTCGGCGCCTATGCCTGGCGCACCCTACGCCAGGCCGGTGCCAGGCTCACCTTCAACTCCGATCTCTCGGGCTCGGACCACAGCATCTTCTATGGCCTGCACGCGGCGATCACCCGCCGCGACAAGGATCGGCAACCCGCCGAAGGCTGGTACCCCGAACAGGCCATGACACCGGAAGAGGCGGTGCGCGGCTACAC
>JBCCGX010000620.1:0-6233 GCA_039029035.1 Acidobacteriota bacterium
CCGGCGAGGCCTTGGTCCAAATCGAGCACGAAGTCGATTCCGGTCACCGGGGAGTTCAAGGCGACGGCGATCGGCGTCCCGGTTGTCGGGTCGCAGGCGCTGTTCGGGCACGGCAGGTTGTCGTAGAGCTCGTCCCTGAAGGCGCCATTGTCGATGGTGTCGACAAAGTACGTGCCCGGGCTCAAGCCGGCGATCTCGTACCCGCCGAACGGACCGATGTCCGAGTCGCCGGCGAACTCTCCGGCGTCGTTCCAGGCCCGCACGAAGAGGTCGACCGGCTCCCCGATCAGGCTATCGATCACCGTGCCTGCGATCGACCCGAGGCGGGTGAGGTCGAAATCGATGCCTGTGGTGGTGACTTCGTCGGCCACCAAGACCGGCGTACCGGTGGAGAGATCGCAGCTCAAGTCGGGGCAGGGTAGATCATCGTAGAGCTCGTCGACGAAGACGCCGGTCGCCCTGGCAGTGACCACGAAGCTGCCCACCGGAACATCAACGACGAGGTAGTTGCCGCCACCATCGGTGGAGGCGAAGGCAACAGGACTGCCGCTCTCGTCCCATACATCGATGTTGACGTTGGCCAGCAGGTCACCGTTGACCTCGGACCGCACCGTACCGGCGATGTTGCCCGCCGGCCGGCGAGTGAGCGCGAAGTCGATGCCCGAGACGATGGTATTGAGGGCGACCGCGATCGGCGTCCCGGTGGTGGGATCGCAGTCGAAGCCGGGGTCGGGGCAGGGCAGCCCGTCAAAGACCTGTTCGAAGTATCGGTCCTCCTCGGCGGTGACGAAGTAGGTGCCCGGCGGCAAGGGATCCAACTGATAGTTGCCCTGTTCGTCAGCCTGGGTGGATACCGGGCTGAAGCCCGTCGTGTCCCAGACTTCGACCACCGTGTGTGGAATCGGCAGCCCGGTCGCGGCCGAGGTCACCGTGCCGATGATCCCGCCGAGCCGGTCGAGGACAAAGTCGATGCCCGCGGTGACACTTTCGATGGTCACCGGGACGGGTGTTCCGAGGGAGAGGTCACAAGTTTCGTAGCCCGGTGGGCAAGGGATGTTGTCGTAGAGTTCCGACTGGACGCCGAATCCGCCCGCCGTCAACCGAAAGCTGCCGGTCTCCAGGCCTTGCACCACATAGTGCCCGTTCTCGTCTGCCGAGACGGTGTCGACCATTTGGCCACCCAGGGTCCAGACTGTGATCCCGAAGCCCAAGGGCTCGCCGCTTCCGGCTGCCGTCACGGTGCCTTCGATGCGTCCGCCCAGATCGAGAGAGAAGTCGATGCCCGGAGTGGTTGCGTTGATCTGTACCGGGATCATGGTGCCGCCACTGGTGAACGGGTCGCAGTGGGTCAATCGATCGCAGAGCACATTGTCGTAGACCTCTTCGACGTAGCCCGCGAAGTTCTGGGTCCGCGCGAAGTAGTTGCCTGTCTCCAGGCCGCCGACGGAGTAGACGCCGTCTGCGTCGGTGCTGCCGATGGCAACGACAGAACCGAATAGATCGATGACATGGATTTCGATGGAGGGCAGTGGGAGTCCGGTGGCGGTGTGGGTTACGCGGCCGGCAATGCTGCCGAGAGGCTCGAGATCGAAATCGATGCCCGTCGTCGTCGTGTCCGCCTGGACCGAGATCGGATCGCCGAGGAACGGATTGCAGCCGATGGGCGTCGACGGACACGGTCGGTCGTCGAAGTTCTCTCGAACGTAGCCCGAACTGAAGGCCGTGGCGTAGTAGAAGTCGTCGGCTGGTAGTCCGGTGACGACGTAGTGCCCCGTCTCGTCTGCAACCGCTGAGGCGCCAAAAGTTTCATGGTGCAAGGTCACATCGGCGAAGGCGATCGGCAACCCGGTGCTCTCGTCGACCACCTGGCCCGACACTGCACCAAGGTTCTTCAGGGCGATGTCGCTTTCGCTGCCGTGCGAGATTCGCGGCAGCACGATAAGCAAGAGCGACCAGACGGCAGCGATCGCGAGGCGGCAGCGGAACGTTGAATGCATGGAAATCTCCTCGGCGGCAAAGCTCGGCGGTGAGCTGTGATTCATGTTATCAGGCCATAATATCTACGCGCTACAATCGCAGGTATTCGGCTAGTCCTTGATGGATCTTCAATGGATACGGGCGGTTTCTGAGCAGATTTTTGATCGCAAGTCTTCCCCCTTACTCGATTCAGCGTTTTCCCACGTTGGGGGAGATAAACGGAGCAGCAAGGGGCACGGGCAAGAAGGTGTTGGAGGTACCTTCATACCGAACTGCGGTTTTGGTGCTTGGAACCGATCATTGGAGTTGGAGAATGGTTCGGCGCCATTGTCCGACGAACGATAGTCTTGCGAGATGGCGCATGCCCAGCAGCGAGCCTGGCTGCGGCCGAGTCGAGTTGTCACGGTCCTCGGCTCGGCTGGATTGGCTCTCGTGTGGCTCTGGTTGGTGAAGCCAGCAGACTCGCAGGATCTCACCGTCGAGCACCACGACGCACCTGCTCGGCTGCTAGCGACTCCCATCGATGGGTCGCGAGCGCCCGGCTGGCACCGGCTCGATTTCTTCGCCGCAACCGACACCGTTCTGCTGGCCCGAAACCACGATCAGGCGTTTCTGTTCGAGATCGGGTCGAACGGGTCGGCTTCAGTGGTCACGGTGCTCGACCCGGTGCCTCCGTGGGTCGTCGAAGGTAGCGGTGGAGATCTTCCGAGCGCCGTCATGCTGCAGCTGGCTGCGTTGCAGGAGTTGGGCCTCGAGATCGTCAGCTCGTGGTACTCCGCGGCAGGCACGGAGCGGTTCACCCTGCGGCCATCGGACCGGACCGGAGTCGATTGGAGGGTCGAGGTCGCCGATGAGCGCGGCGGGATCGCCGGGGCTGCCTTCAGCCTCCGCTTTGCCGATCCTTTGACACCCGAATTCGAATTCTGGGACGGCCGTCGTGTCGAGCTGTTCGAAGGCGGTCGATTCTATCTCGGTTACAGCTACCCGTTCAGGTTCGATGCGGAGTGTCAGATCAACTCTATCTGGAGCGATCTCTTCCCCCAGGAAGCTTACGAACAGCAAGCCCGCGACGATCTGACAGTCTTCTGCGCCGGCACACGATTTAGAATTCCGCTAAGGGGCCGCTACCTCGAGGGCATCATCGTCGGATTCGATGGCTCGCTGTCCATGGTTGCCGGGGCCGGAGAAGAGTGGTTCTGGTACCGCATCGAGTAACTCGCGGCAGGTAGAAGTACCGATCAGGAGTCGTCGACATGCGCAAGAAACTCGTCCGGATCAGCAAATTCCTCAGCCTCGTCCTGCGGCACAAGCCGGAAGAGATCGGTATCGAGCTCGATGAGCAGGGTTGGACGGAGGTCGCGGGCCTCTTGCGTGCGGCGCAACGGCGCGGTGTTTCGATCTCGCGGGAGGAGCTCGACGAGGTCGTCTTCACCAACGACAAGCAGAGATTCGCTTTCAGCGCCGATGGCTCGCGCATTCGCGCCAACCAAGGCCACTCGGTGCAGATCGACCTTGCCTTGCAGCCGCAGCAACCACCGGCGAAGCTCTACCACGGTACCGCGACCCGATTCATCGATGCCATCCGGGATCAGGGTCTCAAGAAGATGAACCGGCAGCACGTGCACCTGTCACCGACAACGGATCAAGCGCATCGCGTCGGGAGCCGCCACGGCAAGCCGATCGTCCTGACGGTGGATTGCGAGGCCATGGCCGCTGCGGGTTACCTTTTCTACGTCTCGCTCAATGGGGTCTGGCTGACCGACCACGTTCCGGCCTCGTTCATCCAAGGTTGGGACCCCGAGTGAGAGCCTTATCTTCGGTCCGGAAGTGAGGTAGCAAAGAAAAGGCCGGCGTTCGACGCCGGCCTTTGCATCTCAAGCAGCGGTGACGCGTCTAGGCGTCTTCCACCAGATCGCGCGCCGAGACTCGCACCCGATCGGCGGTGGTCTCGGTGACTTCGTAGATCCACGAGCCGTGGAAGTCGTTGAAGTCCTGGATCTCGTTCTGGCGTTTGAGCTGATCAGCGACCTCGGCGGTCTCCTCATCACCCGCATCGAGGGCGATCGAGAGCTGCCCGGCCGAATGGAAGCCCTGGATCCGCAGGTAGTGCTTGTCACCCTTGTTCGCCACTTCGACCTGATAGCCGGACTCGTCTTTCAGGTCGATGTCGAGGCCGGCGTCGAAGAGCAGACCGGCGATCTCCGGGGCATTGGCCAGGTAGTGCTTGGTGAAGCGCAAGCCGGTGAGCAGGCCCTTGACCTGACCGACCTTGGAGCTCTCCTTTTTGCCGGCCGGTAGATCGACCAACTGCAAGCTGCCGTCCTGGTCTTCGATGGCGAAGCCGGGCCCTTGGATCGCCGCGATATCGGCCTGGTCGACGTTGACGATCTCTTTCTTCAGAAAGCTGTCATGGTCGGTGTTGATGTAGGCCCGCGAGCTGGTCAGGTAGATGGTGGCGTCGTCGTCATCGGTGCGCAGCACGTAGTTGCCGCCGCCGTCGTCCATCCCCTTACCGACCAGGAAGTGCACCATCTCGGCCTGGTTGGCATCCTTGAACACCACCTTGGTCGTGTTCTCACCTCCTTCAACCAGCTCGAGCTCTTCGAGCAGGCTCTCGCCGGTACCGACTTCCTTTTCCAGGCTGATGTCGAGCACGTCGCGGATGAAGCGATTCACCGACTCGTTCTTGGCTGGATAGCCATCGGCGTCGACCACCACGAAGCGGTCGCCGTCGCGCCGCAGGTGGGTCGATTCGTCGCCCTTTTCGATCAGGATCTCGACGATCGAGTCCGGATTCAGATTTTGCAGGAACTTCTGTCCGCGCTCGAAGCGCTCCGCCCGGCGGACACTGTCGGTGTAGGAGAAAACCGAGAGCGCGCACAACGCCAAGGCGACGATGAGGAGAGTGCGATTGAGCTTCATGAGACGCTCCTTCTGGCCCGCGCATCGCGCGAACGGCGACGGAAGAAAAGGAAGAGACCGAGGGCCAGCACCAGCAGCGGTGTCGAGCCGAGGGTGGCGAAGCGGACCCTCGCTTCCTCGGATTCGAGTGCCGCGCGTTTCTCCTTGCGGATATCGGCCAGCTCACGATTGGCCTCGCGGATCCGATCGTTGAGCTGGTCGACCTCGTCCTGTACTTGCTTCTGAAAGAGAGCGGCGTTCTGGGCGCCGAGGCCGGATTGCTTGTCGCGCAGCTGCTCTTCGAAGCTGGCGATCTCGGCTCGCAGCTCCTTCTCGCGCTCCAGGGTCTCGCGATCGGCTTGCGCCTCGATCTCGTCGAAGAGGGTGAAGGGGCGCTCGATCGACGCCTTCGAGCGTACCTGCATCAGTTCCTCGGAGCCGAACAGGAAGTCGACCGCGTTGAGCAGCACCTTGTGGTTGTCGTTGACCGCGATGGCGCCAAAGGGCGAGTTCTGGAACGCCACCTGATCGGAGATGAAGTCGACGTCGGCGAAAACCATCACCGTAGCCGCGCCACGCTGGTCCTCAGGCACCGCGTCCTTTTGCACGATCTCGTCACTCTGCTGGGGTGGCAGGTTGACCCCCGGCGGCAGGCCCGGTGGCGGCGGTGGAGTCGGCCCGGGAATGCTGGCGCCTGAGGGATAGACCGGCGGCAGCTCGCCCTGCACCAGGTAGGCCAGAGCCACCGGCTCGGTGCCGGGGATGAACTGATCGGCGATCTTGCCCGGTTGCTGCAGGTCGAGGAACACCAGGCTGCCGGAATCCGGAAAGCCGGGCTTGACCTCCAAGGTGTTGCCGTTGGACGTCGTCGTGATCAACGGTGTCCGGGTGACGCCGTCGGCCCCTGTATCGCCCCCGTCGCCGTCGCCAGTGGCCGTCTCCTCGAGGCTGCCCGCCAGGAAGAAGCGCAGGTTCGACAGCCCCTGGAACACGGGGTGGCCGGTGTTGAGGGTCTGCTCGCGGGTTTGGTCGTCGATTTGCAGGTCGACGATCACGCGCTCGGCCGGCCCGCGACGGGCTACCGTGCGCTTGAGGCCGAGCTCGAAGTCGCCCACCACCTGATCTTCTTTGCGCTCCAGACCCCAGGCCGCGAGGAGCGGGCCAAGATTCGACGACGGCTTGTACTGGTAGGCCGCCCAAGGCTGCTGCGGGTTCTGTGGCGGCTGGTCGTCGAGGGAGTAGGGGTCGAGGAAGATCAGCGTGTTACCGCCACGGGTGACCCACTCGTCGAGGGCCCAGATGGCGCGCTCGTTGAACTCGCGCGGATGCACGACGATCACCAGATCGTATTCGTC
>JBCCGX010000621.1:0-6228 GCA_039029035.1 Acidobacteriota bacterium
CTCTTCCAGGACGCCAGCGCGGCGATGCTCAATCGTCGCAACTCGGCCTTCGGCACCGGCGTGGAGTTGGTGGACATCGACGGCGACGGCGACCGGGACGTCATCAAGACCTCTGCCCAGCACCCCGTAGCGCCGTGGAACACGGTCATGGGACAGAACGGCTTCGGCGTCTACCACGTGTTCAATGCGCCGGGCCTGCCCTTCACCCAGGTGCCGGGCCTGCCCGCCAATCCCGGCATCGCGGCCTACATGTTTACCGTCGCTGATTTCAACAACGACGGCCGACTCGACATGTACGTGGTCGACGATCGCACCGATCACACCAATATCGCCACCGGCTCGGTGCCTGACACCTCGGTGTCCTACAACGTGTTGCCGGTCAACGCGGCGCGGACCACCGGCTTCGGCGGCAACGTCAAGGTCGCTGACGTCGACGCGGACGGGGACCTCGACGTCGGCGTGGCTGATATCGACGTCAACATCGCCGGCTGCACGCGCACCTTCGCCCTGTTGCAGAACAACGGCCAGGGTCAGATGAGCGACCCCTGGGGCGCGACCAACAACCCGTGGAACCAATCGACCCACGACTTCGCCTTCATCGACATCAACGGCGACGGCAAGCTCGACCTCTTCCAGGGGCAGTGCAACACCTACGCGGTCTTCATTCAGTAACAGACTGTATTCAGTAACAGACCGCATCTTCATCCGGTCGCGGTCTTCATCCGGTCGAGACCTGTTGCACCAGCGGCGTGCTCAGGTATTTGAGACCACTGTCCGCCATCACCGAGACGACTGTCGCTCCGGCCCCGAGGCGCGCCGCAACCTCGAGCGCCGCAACCACATTGCCGCCGGTCGATGTGCCGGCGAACAAGCCTTCTTCGTGCGCTAGCCGGCGCGCCATGGCCATCGCCTGGTCTGTCGACACGGTGAGCATCTCATCCGCCACGGCGTCGTGCCACAGGGGCACGACGAAACCGGCGCCCACACCCTCGATCTTGTGGGCGCCGGACGGCCCACCGGACAGAACCGGCGATTCACTGGGCTCGACGCCGACGATGCGGACCTGCGGATCGAGCTGGCGCAGCCGGTCGCCGACGCCGCGCAACGAACCCCCGGTACCGACGCTGTGGACGAAGGCGTCGACCTCGCCGCCGGTCTGCTGCCAGATCTCATCCGTCATGTCGGCGTAGGCGGCCAGCGGGTCGGTGTTGTTCAACTGGTCAGTCCAGAAGGCGCCGGGGCGCTCGGCAATCTGACGCGCCGCTTCCACCATGTCACGCGTGAGCTTCTCGGTCATCCGGCCGGCATCGCTGCGGACGAGGGTCAAACGGGCGCCGAGGAAGGCCATGTGGTCGCGTTTCTCCTGGCTGAAGGCATCCGAAGTGACGATGTCGAGCGGGTAGCCCTTGACCGCGCACACCAGGGCCAGCGACACACCGGTGCTACCGCCGGTGTACTCGACCACCGAGCCACCGGGCTGCAGACGCCCATCGGCCTCGGCGGCTTCGATCATCGCCAGGGCCATTCGGTCCTTCATGCTGCCGGTCGGATTCTCACTTTCCAGCTTCAACAACACCCGCGCCGAGCCTTCGGGAACCACCCGACGCAGCTCGATCAGGGTCGTGCCGCCGATCGTTCGGAGAACGTTACGTGGGATTGTCATGCCGACACTATGACGGTGCTCAGCACGCTTTTCATTGTCGATAAAGCTTGAATTCTTATTCGAACGTCCGATCTGGTAGCGTTACCGTGTGGACGTCCTCAGTGATCTCTGCCGTTCGCTGCGCCTCTCGGGAGAGGTCTACTTTCGCGCCAACTTCGGTGGCGCCTGGGGTGTGGAGGTCCCCCCGAGCGGGCAAGAAGTGCGCTTCCACCTCTGCCTGGAAGGCGGCTGCCGAGTGGCAGTCGGCCGGCAACATGCGTGCGACCTGACTCGCGGTGACCTGGTGCTGGTGCCCCACGGGGCGGCACAGATCCTCTTCGGCCACACGACGGGCACGGCGTCCGATGCCGGTTCCGCCCGCGCCCCCTTGCCCCTGCAACGAGCCCTCGACGTCGGCTTCTCCGACGGAGAGCTGCACCTTCTCGGCGGTACAACAGAGCCCGACACCCGCCTGCTGTGCGGCTTCTGTCGCTTCGACGACCTGGACCGGCATCCGCTCCTCACCGGGCTGCCTCCGCTGATACACCTGCGCCAGGAAGACCTCGCGAGCACACCCTGGATCAGCGATGCGCTACACAGCCTGACCCTCGAAGCCCGCCAGCTGCGACCCGGGCTGGAGGCGGTAGCGAGCCGGTTGGTCGAGGTCCTCTTCATTCAGGCGATCCGCGATCTCGCCACCCGGCCGGAACTGGCTGGCGACAGCTTCATGGGCGCCCTGGCCGACCCGCGGCTGTCGCGCTCCTTGGCAGCGATCCACGACGCCCCGGCCGAGCCCTGGACCGTCTCGACCCTGGCGCGAGAGGCCGGCCTGTCGAGAAGCCGATTCGCCCAGGTCTTCGCGGCGACCACCGGCATGACGCCGATGGGCTATCTACGCCAGTGGCGCCTGCTCTGCGCGCGACGCCTGCTGCACGAGACTCGGCTGAGCATCGAATCAATCGCCCGCCGGGTCGGCTACCACTCGGTACCCTCGTTCACCCGCCGCTTCGGCGCCGCCTTCGGCACCACACCCGCTGCCATGCGACGCGCCGCAGCCGGCTCGTGACCCATGCCATATACTGCTGAAGTCCGTACACAGCTTAAGTCCGTTACAGTTCTGCGGACGTAAACCCTAAGACAAAACGTCCGAGCACGGCGACGACCGACCGAGGATCGATTCCCAAGGAGAGCGACATGCGGAAATGGACAGGTTTGATCTGCGCGGCCCTGCTGCTGGGCCTCCTTCCCTCGACCCCCGCCGAAGGCGCCGGCAGCCGGCCGACCACACCGCCTCCGCCTGCGGCACCGGAGCAGCCCAAGACCCCTGAGCAAGAGGGCAAGGCGGCCTACAACCTCGGCCTCAAGCATCGTGACAAGGCCTGGAAGCTGGAAGACAAGGCCAAGGCAGCGGCCTCGGACTCGGACCGGGACAAGCACCTCGAGAAGGCGATGAAGCAGTACGAAAAGTCGATCCCGCTGTTCGAAACCGCCACCGGGAAGATTCCGAGCTTCCACCAGGCGTTCAGCAGCCTGGGCTACGCCCTGCGCAAGACAGGCCAGCACGAAAAGGCGCTGGAGGCCTACGACACGGCTTTGAAGCTGGCGCCCTTTTACGGCGAGGCGGTGGAGTATCGAGCCGAGGCCTACCTCGGGCTCAACCGGATCGAGGAAGCCAAAGACGCTTACATGCAGCTCTTCAGCTCCAACCGTGAGCTCGCCAACCAGCTGATGGAAGCGATGCAGGCTTGGCTCGAAGCCCGCCAGGCCGATCCGGCCGGCGTCTCCGCCGAGACCATCGAAGGTTTCGCCACCTGGGTCAAAGAGCGCAGCGAGCTCGCCAACGCCTCGGCGCAGCTCTACAGCACCGCCGGCCGCGCCTGGTGAGCTAGCGCATGCGACCGGCGGCCCTCCTGATCGCCGGTCTTGCCGGCTTGGGGCTGTGGGCCTGCGCGATTGCGCCTGCGCCGGAGGCACGCAGCCCTAGCCCTGCCCAGCCCTTCGACTGGCAGCTGCCGCTCGGCTTTCCACCGCCCATCGTACCAGCCGACAATCCGATGTCGGCAGCCAAGGTCGAGCTCGGGCGCCATCTGTTCTACGACCCGCGCCTCTCGGGCACCGGGAAGCTCTCCTGCGCCTCCTGCCACGCCCAAGAGCTCGCCTTCACCGACGGTCGCCCTCGAGCCCTCGGCGCCACCGGCGAGCTGCATCCGCGCAGCGCCATGAGCCTAGCCAACGTGGCCTACAACGCCAGCTTCGCCTGGGCTGATCCGAGCCTCCTGAGCCTCGAAGCCCAGGTCCACGTGCCGATGTTCAACCGTGATCCGGTGGAGCTCGGTGTCGAAGGCGAGGGCGCGGCGATGGTGGCGCGGATCGCCGCTGACTCGCGATACGAGGCGATGTTCGCCAACACCTTCCCCCACGCGTCGCCGCGGATCAGCCTGGCGAACATCGTGAAGGCCATCGCCACCTTCGAGCGCACTCTGATCTCGGGTCGTTCAGCCTACGATCGCCACCTCTTCTTGGACGAGCGCACGGCGATGTCGGCCGAGGCGCGTGCCGGCCTGCGGCTGTTCACCTCGCCGCGCCTGGGCTGCGCGGAGTGCCACAGCAGCTTCAACTTCTCCGGCACGGTCCGGGCCGCCGGCTTGCCGTCACGGCCGCTCGAGTTCCACAACACCGGCCTCTACAACCTGCGCGGTAAGGGCCTCTACCCACCCGACAACCCGGGGCTGGCCGAGCACAGCGGCAAGAAGCGCCACATCGGTCGCTTCCGCGCCCCGACCCTACGCAACATCGCCCTCACCGCCCCCTACATGCACGACGGCTCGATCGCGACCCTGGCCGAGGTCATCGAGCATTACGCCGCCGGCGGTCGCACCCTATCTACCGGGCCCTACGCCGGTGTCGGCCACGCCAGCCCGCGCAAGAGCTCCTTGGTGCAAGGCTTCCAACTGAGCAAGCAGGAGAAAGGCGAGCTGATCGCCTTTCTCGAAAGCCTCACCGACGAAGAATTCGTCCGCAACCCGCGACTGTCGAACCCGTGGCTCAATGGCCCGTCGCCGGGCATGAATGCCCGTGCTATGAAAGGCGCCCGGTAAACCGGGCTTGCTGGCTAAAGCCAGTCGCTTCGAATCTAGTGAAGCTCACCTCAAACCGATGAGTTCCGCATCGACAGGACGCGGGCAAGCAACTTGCGTCAAAGCCAAGATTGCCGGCTGTTAGGTAGCTCATTTTGCGGCTTTAGCCGCCAAGCCGGCTTTAGCCGGCGTCTTTCATAGCACGGGGATTCATCCCCGTGACCTCGTCGAGTCGCCGGCTACCTCTCCCGCCGCAGCACCCGGACCGGATCAACCGCCGCCGCCCGTTGGGCCGGGATGAGGTTTGCGATCAAGGCGACGGCAGCGAGCACCACGGCGGTGCCGCCGAGGGCCACCGCGTCGGTCGGACTGACGCCGACCAGGAGCGGCGCCAGGTTACGCCCGGCAGCGACCGACAAGGCCAGACCGATAGCGAGACCGACACCGACGAGGGTCAATCCCTGGCCGAGAATCAACCGCAGGACGTCCTTGCCCTCGGCCCCCATCGCCATACGGATGCCGATCTCGTGGCGCCTTTGGCTCACCGAGTACGCCGTCACGCCGTAGATACCGACCGCTGCCAACAGCAACGCCAGCCCTCCCATCGCACCGAGCAGCATGGCCGCCATGCGCTGGGGCCACAGCACCTGGCCGACGGCGGATTCCAGGGTCTGGGGATTGTTCAGCGGCAGCGCCGGATCGAGACTCTGGATCTCCGCTCGCACCGTCTCGAGGGCCGCTGCCGCATCGCCGCTGGTGCGGAAGACCAGGTTGATCCCCGGGTTGTAGTTCTGCAGCCGTGGCACGTAGGCCTGCGCCTGGGGATCCTCACCCACACTCAGATACTTACTGGTCTCGACAACTCCCACCACTTCCCACACTTCCTCTTCACCGTGGTAAGTGAAGCGCTGCCCCAGAACATCTTCGCCCGGCCAGAACCGTTCGACCATCGCCTGATTGACGATCGCCACCGTCTGGCTGCCGGCCCGGTCGGCGGTGGTGAAGTCGCGACCACGCAGTAGCTCGATACCCAGGGTCTTGAAAAAGCCCGGATCGACCACGTTGGCCGGCGTCAGGATGGCGTTGTTTTCGTCCGCCGTGTCGCGCCCTTCGACATAGACGGTGCGCAGGAAGCCACCGCCGGTCAGCGGCACGATGGTCGCCACGGTCGCCTGCTCGACGCCGGGCACGTTCGCGGCGCGCTCCACCGCCTGAGTGAGGAACTGCTCACCACGGCCTTCATCGTAGCCCTGACGACTCAGATCGAAGCTCATCATAGCGAGCCCCTGCGGCTCGAAGCCCAGGTCGACCTGGGTCGCCTCGCCGAGACTGCGCAGGAAGATGCCCGAGCACACCAGCGCCACGCAAGACAGGGCCACCTGGCCGGTGACCAGGAGGTTCTTGAGATTGAATGTCCGCCCCAAGCCACGCTCGCTCTGGCCGGACTCCTTGAGGTCCTCCACCAAACCCGGGCGCGAGGCACGCAGCGCGGGCACCAAACCGAAAAGA
>JBCCGX010000622.1:0-6223 GCA_039029035.1 Acidobacteriota bacterium
GGCGCTCAGCGCAGACCGGGGCGCTCAGCGCAGGCCGGACCGGCCGGATGCCGCGGGGGCTCCGGCCGTGGAGCTCAACAGAGGAAGGAGCAGTGCCACAGGTAGAGCGGCACCGGGCCGCGCGATGCGGCGCGACACGACAGCGAATCCGCGCCTGCTGCCAGGACCGGAACGAAGCGCGCGAGTGCGCCTTCGTCAGCCGACGCCGGCGATCGTTCGAACGACTCCAGGCTCTTCACCGAGCCGCGAGCGGCGCTCAGACCGGGATTCGACAAGCCGTCGCCCGGCGGTGCGGCGGGCGTCATGGCGCCGCTCGGGCCAGTCACCGAGCCATGGCCCCAGCCCACAGCCGGGCAAGCCAGCAAGAGGACCATCGCGAGGCAAAACATGGAGCGTCGCATCACCATCACTCTTTCAGCCTAGAGACCGGAAGAGCCGGTGTCAAGAAATGCCCCGGCTTCCGCTATAGTCCCGTGATGGAGCTCGATCCCGAGAAACTACCCGTCATCGAACGCTACAAACTGCTCATCGGCGGCGTCGTGCCGCGGCCGATCGCCTTCGTGTCGACGATCTCGCTCCGCGGTGAGGTCAACCTGGCACCGTTCTCCTTCTTCAACGGCGTCGGCTCGGATCCCATGACGATGCTCTTCTGTCCGGCCAACAAGCTCGACGGCTCGGAAAAAGACACCCTGATCAACGCCAAGCCTGCCGAGGAAGGTGGCGTTGGCGAGTTCGTCGTGCACGCTGCCACCGAGGATCTCGCCCGGCAGGTCGCAGGGGCAGCCGAGGAGCTACCCTATGGCGACAGCGAGGTCGAGCTCACCGGGCTGAGCACGGTGCCGAGCCGCGTGGTGCGTCCGCCGCGGATCGCCGAGTCGCCCATCGCCTTCGAGTGTGTCACCACCCAGGTGATCCGCACCAACGGCGACGCACCCCTGGGTGGCAACGTCGTTCTCGGCCGGGTGGTCCACATCCACCTGCGGGACGACCTGGTCGACGAGCGGCGGCGAATCGACCCCGATCGCCTACAAGCGATCGGCCGCATGGGCGGCACCGGCTACGCCACCACGCGTGATCGCTTCGACCTGCCGCGTGGCGCCGCGGCCCTCGCCATCGACGATCCCTTCGCCGACGACTGATCTAACCCTCGGTCGCGGCGAAGCGCGGTCGCGCCGGGGCGGGCTTCAGTCGGCCCAGCTGGATGCCGGTGTAATAGTGACCGAGGATGTCGCGGTAGCTGGAGCCGCGCATCGCCATGCCGAAAGCACCGGCCTGGCAAAGGCCGACGCCATGCCCCCACCCCTTGCCACGGAAGGTCCAGCCCGGCCCACGGTCCCCCGCACGATGGGGCTCGGCCCAAAACAAGGTATCCCAGACGTCGAGGGTCCAGCGCACCGCCAGCCCCTCGATCTCGAGACTGCGTCCACCGGTGCCCAAGAGCCGCAGCTTGCCCACCCGACCCGAAACACCCCTGGAGAGCACTTCGAAGTCCTCGAAAGGAAAGCCCGGGTAGCGCGATTGGACGGCCGAGCGCAGCTTGGCAGCGGGCACGAAACGGGACCAGCTCTGCTTGGTCACCCGACCACCGAAATCCACCGACCGGCCGATGAACGGCTGTGCCACGGCCGCCAGCTGCCCGCTGGACCAGTAGAGCTGCAGTCGGTCGCCCGCCATCAGCTCGAGGGACGCGGCCCGTAGCGCCCTCTCCTGCAGGCGATAGGTGGAGAAGCCGTCGGATAGCGCGTGGGTGCGCAAAAAGCGACCGGTCTTCACCGCCAAACGCCCTTGATCGAGCGCCAGGAAGCGGCTGTCCTGGACCTGAACCACCCCCAAGTACTCCGCCAGGTGAAACAGCAACCCTTCGATCTCCGCCGGGCTCATCTCGACCCGACCAGGCAACGCCAGCAACCGGCTCGAAACGAGGTACGACGCCAGCTCCCGCGCCCTCGGCTGGAGATTCGCCGGCGCCTCGGTCAGCAGTTGCACCAGCTCCTGGTGCGAGCCACGCAGCCGCGGATCGAGTGCCAGGTCGAACACCGAAGCCACGAAGCGCATGACCTCCTCGCGCCGCAACGAGCGCAATCCGTCGCGCGGCACCGAGAGCTCGGCCAAGGTCGCCAGGTATTCCATTCGCGCCGCCAAAACGCGATTGGGCTTACCGCTACCGGGCGGCAGCAGGCGGCGCATGAGATCCGGCACCAATTCGCCACCGGCCGGCGCGCCGGTCAGGTGGCTGACACCGGACTCGAGGCACGGTACACCACGCAGGTAGGCTCCGGTCTTGAGCGGAAAGACGACCTCCACGTTCTCCGTATGGCCGCCACAGGTGGCGCCATAGAACGTCTCGGCGGGCTGACCGTCGAAGAGCACCACCTGGCCCGCCGTCTCGTTGATCGCCCGATCCGACACCCGGTGCTCGACCTTCATGCCGCCATAGACCTGGCAGCGTGGCGTGGAGCAGATATCGAAGCCCTCGCCAGCGAACTCCTCCAGGTTGCGCACCACGTAGGTCCGCGCCGCCACCGCCTGTGCCTTGAGCGCCTCCAGCTGGTTATAAAGCTCCGGTCCCATCTCCTTCGGTACGACCCCGCGGAGGTAGTCCTCCAGCGGCAGCTCGTTGACGATGTTGAGGCTACCGCGATCGTTGAGGAAAACCAGTAGCCGCCCACGGTAGCGCACCCCCTGGTAGGGCACACCGACGTTGGGTGGCGCCGTGATCTCGAGCCAGCGGCCCGACACCGCCCGTTGCGAGCCGCCACCGGTGATCTCGAAGGCCGGGTTGTCTGGCGCTCGGCCTTCGCTGGCGATCCACAGATCCCGCAGCCCGAGTCCTTCCAGGTGCCGCCGAGCCTGCTCCGCTTGCGCCCGGTCGGCGTAGCGCCCGACCCGTACGCGGTAGAGATCGGTACCGGCGTCGAAAACCTCGTCGGCCGGTTGGCCGGTGGTTTCGGCGAGGCGCTCCGCCAGCCCCCTGGCTTGCCTCTCGTCCTTGAGCGCCGCCACTTGCAAACGGTAGACGGCACGCTGCAGGGTCGCAACGGCCTCGACCTCGAAGGCCTGGGTCAGCGGCAACGCCTCGCCACCGGCATGGAGGACCAGGCGAGGATCGCAGCAAGGCAGGCGGAACGAGCGGAGGTCGCTGGCCAGACCGACCCGGATTACCAACGGCCCGACCGGCCGTGACGCCGCAGCCGCCGGGCTTACCGGCTGGACGGTCGGTGCAGCGACAGTCGGCGCAGCCACCGGCACCGGCTCGGCCGATGCGACCGGCTGCATCAGCGATCGGGCGACGACCCAGCACGCCAGGAGAAACAGGAGCGGAATCGAAGAGCGCAGCGCTCGGCGCCAGACCACAGATCGCCCCTGACGCCGGCTGCCCGCGAACCGGGTGGGCCAACTCGCGAGTCGCCAGGAGCGCTTCGCCTGACCGGAGAATCGGTACGGGTTGCGCTGCCCGAGGTCCGCTCTCGGCGCGGCGCTCAGGCGTGCCCGCCGAGCCCGGGGCTCGAAAATTCTTCCCGCTCGACCCACGGCGTAGACCTCGGGAACGCCTCAGCCGCCGATCCGATGCTGAGGCATTTTGACCTCGCGTCGGTGATCCAAGCTCGGCAACTTCACCAGTTGCGCCATTTCGTAGAGGCGACTGACCAAGGGAGGTGAAATGCGCTCGCTCAGGGCACTGAACGGATTGACCAGGCGCCGACCCCGCGGTGGCGCCATCCCCGCCTCGCGGCGCTTCTGATCCTGCACCGCCCGCGCGTCGCCGAGGCCGCCGATCTGCGGGCGCTCGCGCGACGGCTCGGGCTCCGGTCCACGACTCGGTCCGGCATCGAGCCGATAGTTGGTGGTGAAGATCGTCGGCAAGCGCTCCAGGTAGCGGGTGTTGATGATCAGGTAGAGCGTATCCATCACCCATTCGGTCGGCTTCTGGGCCCCGAGCTCGTCGAGCACCAGGACATCTGTCTTGATGATCGGATCGAGCACCTGGTGCTTGGACTCGGCGGACGATGGATCGAAGGTGGACTGGATCTTGTGCACCAGGGCGGTGAAATCGACGAAACGGCCACGCACGGCGTAGCGCTCGATCAGCTCCACCAGGACCGCCGCCGCCAGATGCGTCTTGCCGGTGCCGGGCACGCCGACGTAGACCAGTCCCGATTCGCGAAATCGATTCTCCGCCGGATCGAAAAAGTTGTCGACATAGCGCTGACTGATCGTCTTGGCGCGCAACAGAAACGGGCTGATGTCCGGCGCGCCGGTCGTCTTGAAGTTACTCAGTCGGCAGCGCTTGTAACGTTCCGGAACACCGGCCTGCTGCAGGTACTCACGGCCCAGATCACGTTTCTGGCATTCGCAGCGCCGCGCCGACCCGGCCCCCCCGTCCGGCACGACTTTCCAGCCTCGCCCGTGGCACTCCGGGCAGACGTTGGGATCGGGCTCGACGAGGATCTCCTTTGGAGGAATGTACTCCCGCATGGCGAGATGCTAGCACGGTCAAGGACCGGAAACCGGGCCTCGAAAGACCTGCCAAGGCCTGTTGGGCAGCCACTCAGGGAGCGCCCAAGACGGTCAGAAAAACACTCTGGGTCAGCACCTGTCCGTCGTGGATGATTTCGGCACTCACACGGAAGGTTCCGTTTTCAGGGATGCCTTGCAGTTCCACAGGTGTCACCGTGAGCTGGCTCGTCGCGCGGCCCGTGGGATCGGTCAGCACCGAGCTCGGTTCGAGCTCCAGTGGCAGGTCGCTCGAGAACCGGACCAGCGCGCCAGGGAACGGCTCACCTTGCGCATTCAGCACGATGACCGTCAAGTCTACGATCTGGTCGTCGAAACGATGGACGACGCTAGGATTCACCTCGAGAACCAAGGCGCTCGGTGTATCCCGGATCTCGAGCTCGACGTGGGCGGGCGCGCTCCCGTCGAGAATGGCGGTGACTCGACCCACCCCGGCCTGCGGCCCGGCGACGAACTCGGCAGTCGCTTCGCCTCGATCATCGGTGAAGACGTCCTGCTCGATCGCACCGAGATCAGCCACCAGGCGGATCCGCTGTCCGGCTCCCAGGGGGATACCGCTCTCGTCGCGCGCGATGAGGGTCACCTGGCTGGAACCCAGAGTCGGCAAGGCGGTCGGATTGGCGAAGAGCAACACTTCGGCGCCAGCGGCCTGCAGAATCGTCACCTCGACGCTCACCGGTTCGGCACCTTCGAGGGTCGCGGTGATGGTCGCGCGGCCGGTGGCCTCGCCAGCGGTGAAGAGCGTCACGGCCTCACCGTTCGCATCGGTGACGACTTCCGGCGCGACGGTCCCCAGCGTCGCCTCGAGGCTCATGCGGGCACCCGGCGCGGGATTGCCCAGGCTGTCGCGCGCGATCAGCGTGAGGGCGGCCGTGCCCATGATTGGGATGGTCGCCGGATCGGCCACTAGCAAGAGATCCGGACGACCCCCGACGACGTCACAGGTCGGGAAGGCGAAGGTATCGGTAATCGCGGCGGCGGCGTTGCCGCGTGGATTGAAGTACTCCTTGACGACTCCGGCGACGTGATCGGTGACCCGCAAGCGGTACTCGACATCGGTGCTGGCAGCCGAGAACACCCAAAAGTGATTGTTGAAATCACAGCCTGGCAGGACTTTGATCAACATCTCCCAGTTGTCGGCATTGAAGAACCACAAGAGACCCGAATCGTCGCTTTGGAAAGGCAGCACGGAGCCGACGCCGGTGACATCGTCGAAATCGGTCCAGCTCACCTCGACGCTGAATCGGTCCTGTGCCAAGCACAATGTGCTCGGCCCGGCGAGACAAAAATCGTCGCCTTTGGCGGCGTAAACTGCGGTCTTCAGACCTGCGGCAGCCGGCGAGCCCGAGATGGGGGCGCCGTCGGTCGTTCGCGCCGACGCTGCGATGGAGAGGATTCCGGCGAGCCAGAGAATAGACAAGGACTTGGAGTACATTCGAGCCTCCCAGCGATTCCGTGGTGACGATACGAGATGGATGCGACGCAGATGGATGCGACGCAGATGGATGCGACTCAAGCGGTCCGACTCGGGAGCTTATGCGAATCGATCTCCCGAGCCTGCCGAGAGTACCATTCACGGCGCGGCGCGCCGCAAGTGGCGCGCCGCGCCGTGCCGCCGGCGTCGGGTTTCAGTCGCCCGACGGTATGCCTGCCGGGCTCGGCGGCGTTGCCTCAGCGCCTCCCGGTGGTGTCTCGAAGACCGCCTTGA
>JBCCGX010000623.1:0-6220 GCA_039029035.1 Acidobacteriota bacterium
GGCAACGCCGACAACTTCCCCATCGGCCTGCCGGAGAACCTGGTCGACGGCTGCCTGCCGCTGTCGCGCGATCCGGCGCTGCCGATCGTACCGTTCATCGAGGAGCCGATCCTGCTGCCGCCCGGGCAGTTCATCGACGTGGACGTCTTCGCCCGCCCCTGGGGGTTGTGCTCCGACGGCAGCTGCGGTCGGGCCAAGTTGGTGGTCGACGGTACCTTCTCCGACCTGACAGCGGGTCTCGCCTGTTCCGGTTTCGTCGCCGCTGGCGACATCACGGTGCCGCCGACCTACCTATGGCCCGACAGTGGAGAGGTCGGGTTCTTCCTACCGCCTCCCGATCCGCTGCAGGGAGCGCTCACGGTGCAGGGCAATCCGACGCCGATGCTGCCGATCGAGCTCGAGATGCAATTGGTGGATCCTCTCCTTGGCATCCAAGGTGGCCCGCCGCAGCCACCCCAGCAGCAGATCGGCGATCTCCTGGGCCCGAATCAAGGACGCCTGCAGGCCAAATTCGATCAGCAGTTCCTGCCCGATTCCTTCTTCGATATCGGATTCCGCATCGACTTCCTGCCCAATCCACCCGAGGTCGAGGTCGAGATCGTCGGTCTCGAGCTGGTGTCGAACGCTCCGATCGGATTCGAGAACGTGGCGCCCTTCGCCGTCATCGACCTCGGCTTCCGTCTACCTGGCAATCCGGATTTCGACGCTTTTGCGCAGCTCATGATTCAGCTCAGCGGCCAGGGGATCGACGAGACCGATCAACGGCGTGACCTGCTCTTCGCGGACATACAGCTGATTCCGAGCCCCGGTGGCCTCGACATTGCCTTGAACGGGCAGGTGGCGCCCGGCGCCGGCAATCAGATCGTCGGCCTCGATCTCGATACCGACCTGCGCTTCTTCTTCTCGCAGCAGATCGACGCCTTCGAGGCGATTTTCAGCGATGATTTCGAGAGCGGGAACACCACCGCCTGGACGACGGTGCCTTGAGGCGGGAAGTGTTCATCGATGAATTTCGAAACATTGATCTTTGCCGGCTCGCCGCTCGGTAGAATGGTCTGAGTGGATGACGAGTCGCAGCTCATCCGCCGGGTTATCGCCCGGCAGCCAGAGGCCGAGGAGGAGTTCCTGCGTCGCTACAGCGGCCTCGTCCTCGGTCTCGCCCGTGGTCGTTTCGGTCTCAGCGAAGAGGCGGCCGAAGAGGTCCTCCAATCGACCTTGGAGAAGCTCTGGTCGAAAGACTTTCGGGCGCTGCGCGCCTGGCGCGGCCAGGGCCGTTTCACCAGCTATCTCACCGTGATCGTGACCCATCAACTGCTGCGTCGTCGGGCGGCCCAGGGTCGGCAGCGCGAGCAGGGTGTCGATCCGGCGGACTTGGTGCGCCTGGCCGACGTCGGGCCGGGGACGGGCGGGGAGCGGCCGTCCGACGCGGCGTTGATCGCCCGTGAGCGCCGCCGCCATGTCGACGCAGAATGGCAGCAGCTGTCGCCCCGCGATCGGCTCCTGCTCGCCTTGCGTTTCGGCGACGACCGCAGCCCGAAGGAGATTGCCAGGGTCACCGGCCAGGCTTCCGGCACGGTGCGCAAGGCGATTCACGACGCGATCCGGCGTCTGCGGCGACGCCTGGCGTCGCGCCAGCCGGAGCTCTTCGATCCGTCCGAGACCGAGGTGGCACGGCCGGTCCTGGCGCCCCAGGGGCGACGGTCATGAGGCGCGATTCGGTCACGACGGCGTTGAGCGACCTGCTCGCAGGGTCGCAGGATGGCTGTATCGGCGAGCCAGTGGATCCGGTGGATCTGGCAGAGTATCTCGACGACGAGCTCGACCCATCGCGCTGCGGCGAGCTCGAAGAGCACCTCGCGGCCTGTGCGGCCTGCCGTGCTTGGGCGACGGAGGCCGGCCTGGAGATACCACCGCGAGCGGAGAGCCGGGGCACCAGCCGAGAGCGGCCCTGGCGTTGGCTGGCGGCCGCGGCGGTGCTGACGGTCGCCGTGTTGGCCGGATTGGGCGTCACTCGGTGGCAGGCCGCGCGAAGTGTCAGCCAGTTGGCGACCTTTGGTGTCAACCCAACCGCCTGGCACCAGGCCGACGCCGGCCACCAGGCGCGGCTGCGGCAAGCGCTCGAGGCCGAAGTCGCCGAGGTGGCTTACTTCAGCGACTTTCTCGACGGCCAGGAGCGCTCAGCCCTGCGTGCCGCCAGCCTGAGCCACGGGCCGCGGCCCGTGGCTCCGCGTTGGTCAGCCCTGCGATCGACCCGGCCGATCTTTCGCTGGTATCCCGGCGCTACCGGGACCGACGGCGGCAGCCGCGGCGATATCCTGGTCGTCGATGACCACGAAACCGTCGTGGCCACCCTGGACTACGCTTTCGAGGCGGCTGATCCGGGCACCTCCCAGGCGCTGCCTTGGCCGGCGGAACTGCCGGATCTCGAACCGGGCCGCACCTACGCCTGGAAGGTCAACGCGGTGGTCGACGGTGAGTGGCAGGCGTCGGAGTATGTGCCGTTCACCGTGCTCCTCGCCGATGTCGTCGAGCAGCGTTTGGCTCAGGTCGCAGGCAACGCGTTTCAGACCGGCGTCGAGCTGGCGGCCCTGGGGCTCTACCAGGAGGCCCTGGCAAGCCTGGCCGAAGTCGACCGCAACGAGCACACCCAGGCGGTCCTGGAGCGCCTGGTGCAGACGATCCTGGCGCGTCAGCGAATCCCCGACGATCTCGTTCACACGGAGTTGCAACGATGGCTGGCAAGCGCTGGCTGAGTCGACCCGCCTCGCGGTGGATGGCCATCGTTGGCTTTCTCGTCGCCGGCTCTGCGGGCGGCCAGACGCCTGAGATCGCGACTGCGACGAAGACCGGGCCCGAGACGCAGACAGGAGCGTCGGATGCCGCCGCCTTGATCCGCCAAGCCGAAGAGCACGTGTTGGCGACGGAGTACGACAGCGCCTTCGAGCTGCTCGAAGAAGCCCTCGAGCAAAGTCGCGCCGCCGGCGACCGGCGCCTGGAAATCACGGCCCGTTTCACCATGGGCCTGGCCCTGAGCAATGCGGGCGCCTGGCAGCGCAGCACCCGGTGGATCGAGGACACGCTGCCCCTCTTCGAGGCCTTTCGCCGCTCGGCGGAGGCCGCCGGTCAAGGGCTGAGCTTCGATCGCGAGGAGGCGGCGATGCGCTGTGACCTGGCCCGGGCACTCAACGCACTGGGTCAGCGAGAGCGAGCCCGTCGCGAGCTCGACACGGCTGAGACGATCTACCGTCGGTTGGGCGAGTCGCGCGGCCTGGGCCGAGTCGCGGCCTTCAGAAGCTTGGTCGAGATCCACAGCGGGCGGCAACGGGCAGCGGTCGTGGCCGGTGAGCGAGCGCTGGAGCGCCTCCCGGATCAGGGTGTCGTCCGCGAGGAGACCGTGCTCGCCCTGCAGGCGCTCTCGGCGGTGTCCTACGGCTACCACCAGCTCGGCGAGCTCGAGCCGGCTCTCGCCGCCTACGAGCGCATCCTCGAGTTGGCCTGGACAGTCAACGACCAACGGCAAATGAATTTCGCCTACTGCAACCGGGCAGAGATCCGCTGGCGTCTCGGCAGCGGGCGACCGGTGGAGGAAGACTTGCGGCGCGCCATCGCCGGCTGGGAGAGCGCCACGGATCGGATCCCGGGTACCACCGACCAGCGGACGGAGTATCTCGGGGCGCAGGAGGCGGCCTACGACCGGCTAGCGCGCTATCTGGTGGAGACGTCGCGCAGCGCGGAAGCCTTCGAGATCATCGAGCGCTTCCATGCCCGCTCGTTTCTGGAGATGCTCGATCGACCGACCTTGGCGACCCTCGGGTCGCGCTCGCCGGAGCTCTGGCAGCGCCGGCAGGCGACCCTCGCCGCGCTCGGGCAGGCTCGCTTGCAGCTCGAAGAGGCGCACCAGTCGACCAGCGCGCAGCAGCTCCATCGCCTGGAAGGCGAGCTGCAAGCCATCGAATCGCGTCTGATCTGGCAACGCCACGATCTCACCGCCGCGCCGGCGCCGCCGACCCTCGAGACCGTGCAAGCTGGCCTCGAGCCGGGCGAGGCTCTGGTCGCCTACTGGCTCACCGATGAACGGGTCTTCGCCTGGGTCGTGTTCGAGAGCGGCGTCCGCTTCGTCCAGATGCCCCTACCGAGGCACGAGGTCGAGCGCCTGGTCCAGGCCTACCTCGAGCCGTTGCGCTCGTCGCGCCAGGCCGAAGACGCGGCGCTCCGTGATGCCGAGGCGGAGCACCTCGAGGTCGGCCGCGAGCTCTATCGCTGGCTCGTCGAGGCGCTGCCGGACGAAGCCCTGGAGGCCCAGCGTCTGATCATCGTGCCCGATGGGGTGCTGCACTACCTTCCTTTCGAATCCCTGGTCACGTCGTGTGACGGTCAGGCCGAGGCCGGCACCATCCATGGCCTCTATCGCACCTGCCGCTACCTCGGCTTGGAAAAGGCATTGACCTACAGCTCGTCGGCTGGCGCCTTGCTGACTCTGCGCCAGCGCCAGGCCGCGCGCGGCGAGGCTGCTTCAGAGCAACGCCACCAACTGCTGGCGTTCGCGCCGCGCTTCGACCCAGCTGAAGAAGCGACCGAAGTCACCGCCGAGCTCAGGAGCCTGCTGCGTGGCCGTGCTCCCCTGGCCCATGCTCGGGACGAAGTGCAGCGGATCGCCGGTCGCTTCCCTGCCGCCAGCTTGCGCCTGGATGGAGAGGCAACCGAGAGCCGTCTCAAGCGCGAGGCGGGCCGCTACCGCCTGCTCCACCTGGCGACCCACGGCCTGGTGCGGGACGATCATCCGATGACCTCCGGCGTCCTGCTGGTGCCCGGTCGTGGCGACGACGGCCTGCTGCAGGCGCACGAGGTCATGGGCCTCGAGCTGGCGGCCGATATCGTCACCCTCTCGGCCTGCCGCACGGGCCGCGGCAGACTGCGTCGCGGCGCCGGCATCGTCGGCCTGAGCCGCGCTTTCTTGGCCGCTGGGGCCTCGTCGGTGGTGGTCTCCCTGTGGGATGTGGATGATCGCTCGACGCCGCGCCTGATGGAGGTGTTCTATGACCAGATCGCGGCGGGCGCCGCACCGCCGGAAGCGATGCTCGCGGCCCGCCGCGCGCTTTTTGCCGAGACCACCGAGGCCAAGCTGGTGTTCCGGACCCGCCCGCTGGCCTATGCCCACCCGCGATTCTGGTCCAGCTTCATCGTCATTGGCGGCGCCGGGCTCGCCGACAGCCCGTAGGCCGTCGGCGAGGTGTTCTCAGCAGCTGCTGGGACAGGCGCTCGGACGGGAGGGGATCGACTGGTAGAGGCAGAAGCGGCTCGCCCAACCGGGACCCGCCGCGTCATTGCATTGATTGGGAAAGGCGGGGAGCTGCGAGCCGGCGCTGCTGGGGCCGACCAAAGGGTTGTCGTGCCACAGCAGATCGCCGCCGCCGTCGCCGAAATAGCGGTCGCCGTCGTCATCGTCGCACAGGGTGTCGGGGCCGGCACCGCCGTGCATTTCGTCGGCCGCCGCGCCGCCATCCAGCGCATCGATCCCGGCGTCGCCGAAGAGCTTGTCCTGGCCGCCGTTGCCACACAATTCGTCGTTGCCGCCGCCACCGAACAAATCGTCATCCCCGGTGTCCCCAACGATGAAGTCGTGGCCCGCGTCACCCAGCAAGCGATCCAGGTAGTTGCTGATCGCCGGCGAGCCGAGCAAGTCGTCGTCGCCGTCGTTGCCCTGTTGTTGGCCGGTCAGGGTGGGGGCGGTGTTGAAAGGCGAGTTGAAGAGGATGGCTCCCGACGTGTCCTGGAAGAAGAGACGGTCGCGCCGGTCAGTACCGATCAGCTCGACCTGGTGGATCGGCTCGGGGGTGGGTAGGGTCAGTGTGCAGCAGAAGCGATCGACCGTATTCTCGCCCCAGGCACTGAATTCCGGCCCCGGAACACCATCGCCCTGGTGGAATCGGGTCACGACCCAGCCCTCACTGGGGTCTTGCGGCTCCCAGCCCGGCTCGTTGGTCGCCAGATCGCAAACCCAGTGGGTACCGACCTGCACGCAGACCGGAGCGCCACCCTGATCGCAAGGAAAGGTGACGTAGCCGGTAGGGGCGTCACCGGGGTTGCAGTTGGCCGTAATGCCGGCTTGCACGGGAGAGCTGAGGACGAGAAAGAAACTGATCATAAAGGTGGTGACGAAAGGGTAGAATGAAACTCTGAGATGCATGACTTTCCTCCTGTGAAGAATCGTTCGATAAAC